>CAZHJH010000090.1:2050-5543 GCA_964533475.1 uncultured Methanosarcinales archaeon | reverse complement strand
CTCTAAACGCTTGATTCCTGCAGGTTCCCTGGTAATCACAATGTTTTTTATTGTTTTTCATGATGCATCAACTCGCTTGTTGAGTAGATGAGGACATGGCGTTGCTGCTTCAACAGCTTATCGTTTGACCAGATCCCGCACTTCATCCTCAAAGCTAACGCAAAGTAAGGTATATCGTGAGGATCGGGTGAGATAGTTATAGCATTTTGGATGTAAGAGTCATATTCTTCCGCGGGGACTATCGTGATTACTTCTTTGATGAGCGCAATCATTTCTTCAACCGTTTGTATATCTCGTGAGGTCTTCGTTGCCAATAGTTTGCTATATTTTCTTAGTTCATTCAGAGCAAACTCAGGGCTGTAGAGTATCAGATCAGGATTGAATAGCATCCCCGCGGTAACACCTTTCTTGATAAGAGCTGCAAAGAGAATATTCGCGTCTACAACTAAGATCATGATCTTTACTTCCGTTTCTGATGCCGTTCCCAAACCCTTCTTTTGAGATCACGCCCTAGCTTGAGCGCGTCGTCTTCCGTAAGCGTAGATTCCCTCGTGAACTCCTGGAATCTGTGAAGCATGAGAATCCTTTTTTGTATTGCTTCCCGGGCTATCGCACTCCAGTTCATCTCGGGAAATTTGTCCATCTCCTGTTTTATGTCCATAGGAACTGATAACGTTATGCTCACCATAGTCTCCCTCCAGTATATTATGTTTAATATGTTTAATATGTGTAATGCGTTCAGATATTTAAAGGTTTGGGTAAGTGAGAATATCAAGATTCAGATCTGGGGGCGTTTAACATTCTCTATCTATATTCCCAGTAATCTTTAAAAGCGATCTTGCGCTTTCGTTGTGCATGACAGAACTGCAATCCTTCCTTGAAGAAACAGAAGGAACATCATACTCGATACGGGATTTTGTCGAGAGACATATCAGCGTGCTTACCCCCACCGAGCAACAGGTAGTACGCACTGGATTTCAGCTCTTGCCAGATAGCATTCCTGCGAATCTCTCAAAACCAGTAAAACGTGTTTCAGAACAGGATCCTGAGAATGGAAGTAGAAGAAAGATCCAAACGTTGGGAAGAAGATCGGCTTATGATGCTGATGCACACATCAAATTCAAAGGATGCAGTCCTCCAGCGGAACCAAAACCGCATGCGAACAGATTTTACTTTTTTGGTGATGATCGTTTTAGGATCGTCAAGGATTCTTTTGGGGTTATGGAACCTGAATCGGTCATGAGAGAGCTTCTTGCCATCTCTTTTCTCGAACAAGAGCAACTGCCCAACGTCCTTCATCCGCTTTGCGTCTACGAATATAAACCCAGTGAGCGCACGGCGGGATATTGCCTTGTCATGCACAGCGAACATAATGAACGGCTGCCTGACATGGATCCAGATCAGGACGCAAATCATGCGGACCATCTTCGGCTGGCCATTTTTGATCAGCAGCTATTCAGAAAGCTCGTTCCTTTCCAAAAAGTTTGGATGGATGAACAAACGATTCAGCAATGGATTGCAAATGAAGCGCAAAAGAAAGGGATGTCAATAGAAGACTATGTACGTGTTGAAAAAGAAAAACTCCTTGGTCAATATGACAAACCGTTCGGACACTCTCCCGGATTCGTTGAAGAAGCGATAGAAAAACAAACGGAGCTCTTGATCACATTTCAATTTCGTGGTCTCCTGAGAAATATGGCAAATGGCCACAATGAAAACACGATCATTTCTCCATCGCGAGAATATTTTCTTTGCGATTTCGAAACTGCGGCCGTCATTCCGATTCCTGCACATGCTGACGAGAAATTCCTGAGGGATTTCTGTCTGGCAGGCGTTATTGAATCAATGGAACTTGACTTTCGATATGTTGCTTTTGTCCCTCATGCTGATCTTTCGAAGACTCCGGAGAACAGAGCACAGGCGTTTCACAGTGTTTTTGACAAGTACTCAGGGATCTCAGAGCTCTTCCGTCGTTATCACGAGCGTTTTTATGAGGAGTGCAGAGCCCGGGGCTGGGCAGGACGAACGCTTGACAGAGCAATTGAAAGCGCCAGGGATACTCCCGTTTTTGCGGATCAAGCATTGCTCCGCATTGATAATGATTTTGTTCACGCATTTTATCCATTTTCTCAGTATCTGAAAAACACACAGCTTATTACTCCTTGGGGTTGGGGATATCCATAAACAAAGGTTTTTATAATCCGTTTCTTAATACTGCATTATGAAAAACATCGCCCCGCACATCACGCGCCAGCGCCTATTGATTGAAGGGTATTTTACGATTCCAGTTAACGGGAAAACTGTAGAGAAATATTTTGCCGGAATCTCAAAGCATCTTTCATTGAGGGTGTATGGAAAACCCATCATTTTTTCACCGGGAGGAGAAGGAAAAAAGGAAAATCAGGGGTATGACGCGTTTATTCCGCTGATTGATTCGGGAATCTCATTATACATTTGGTCGAACGCGAAATTTTTCTCCGTGATTGTGTACACGTGCAAGAAGTTTGATGAGAAGAAAGCGATTGCGTTCACGAAGAGATTCTACAAATCCAAAAAGGCCATAGCGCAATCGTTTTAGCTATTGCTATCCGCTCGGACATTCCCCTCTCGTCCATGTCTTAACATCCCGATTCTTGCACGCTTCGCAGCTGTTGCTGTATGTCTGCGCGCACGGATATCTGACACACTGGATTTTATCAGGATCATTCCAGCCGCACACGGGATTGTAATCCATCGTGCAGAGTTCAGCGTTGCGCTGTTCGGGCTCGCAGTCGGTTTCTCTTTGGACTTGGCAACCGCATCCTGTTTCATCAAAAAACGCTTCTTCTCCGGCACTGCACTTGAAACGCAGCGCTTCGCAGAGTGCGGGATCGTTATTCACATATGTCCTTCCCGAGTCCATAGCCGTAACAGGCCCGCATCCGCAACCGGACTCGTTAAAGAACGGCTCAGTTCCTTCCACACAAAGAAATTGAATTCTCGTGCACTCCTCAGGATCCGTGCTAACAAAGTTAGGATCCTTTGCTTCCTGAGCGCATGCGACGAGAAAGACAATGCTGCATATGAAGAGTGCATGTTTCATTTAACTCACCTCGATTGGCCCGGATGAGGAAATATAAATGCGTTACTATAAACGCGAGATGGGTTGACGTGTTATTAAGTCAGAAACGGTCGTGCTTGTCGCGAAGATCTTTAAGAATTTCTTCTCTCGTGGCTTTGCCGAGAAATCCGCACATACTTTGTAGTTTTGATTTCACTTCATTTTTGATCAAGAATTGAACAACATCGTCATAAGTAATTAGCCCTCGCTCCTTCTTGATCTGCTTTAGTCGGTGCATCGTTTCATCTTTTATTTGGACCATAGTTACCATATCAGCACTATTTTTAACCACTTGTTTATATACTTTTTACACTTCACAATGCTTCCATAATAAAGCCGGAAAAATTCCGAACCAAACCTTTAAAAAGTCCATGCGTTTTTTCCTCTTTATGA
>CAZHJH010000090.1:0-2040 GCA_964533475.1 uncultured Methanosarcinales archaeon | reverse complement strand
AATGGCAGAGAAAGCGCATGAAGAAGGAAAAGAGAAAGAGAGTTAGGAAGTAAGGAGAGTTAGCTTATTAGACTATTCTATTAGATTCGTTCGTAGATAAAGATAATAATGTTAATAAATTGATCTGCATTCTCAATGGGTATGCAGGAACCTGCTGATTTAAAGAGCGTAGACGATCCGTATACGGGTCATGTATTACGTGAATTGTTCTCAGCACTTCCCACTCCTACCAATGGCTTTGATATGGTGCTACGGATGCGAACTGCTCAGGTAATGGCCGCGATGAGAGCCTCCGGAGACATCAAGTATGACCCAAATGAGTTTAGAGGACGCCTACCTGATCTCGGATTCTTCACAGATCCTGCCCCCGCTTTAAATGCTACAAGCCCAAGAGAGTATTATAACCTTAGGCGTCAGAATGTGCTTTCACTGGTAGAGAAGGTGGAGGATCTCCCATTACGGTTAAAAGCGTATGAGTGTCAACTATTTTGCCTATTTATTGATCAATTGCGGAGGATGCAAACGAGTGCAGAACCCCTCGAAAGAGTGCATTTGCACATGGGCCTCTTAGAGGGTGCTTTGGGTGACATATATTTTGCAGTGTGTAACAATCGGTATAAGGGGGAGCGATATATTATAGGAATGAATGATCAGGGAACGGTGTTTACAAAATCGCTTCCACCTTTTAAAGAAGACCGAGATAAAATCCAATTTTTCAACTGGGTTCATCCACATGCAGCTACATTCATGATATTGGACCCTGCAGATTATGCTAAAGTAGTACCGGAAGGTCTAAGTTGGTCAAAAGGGTGTTGTAGTCGATTACCATATGGTCAGGAGGGTTCAGGGAGACTCGGTCTGCATATGTTAATGAGGGGCCAAGAACATAAGCACTTCCACTCCTCATACCCTCACGAGATCATCATAAATGATGAGCATATTAAGCGAATGACCGTTCTTGATCGACCTCCTCATATGATCTGCTTCTCAGTTCGTTATGCTGATGATACTATCAGTCTCGGAGTGATGAGTAGCCCTCTGGTTTCGGGTAAAGCTTTGATGTATACCCCAGATCTGTTTGCCGATTTCATTGTTGAGGGGGAAATAAGATCAAATCCAACTAGATTTATATGCGATATTGCAGGATCCATTGCTCATGATATGTTCGTGTGTGAGGAAAGGGATACATACTTCACTAGAACCGAAGTTCGTGAAAAGAAAACTTCCAAGAAGCATACGCCCCCCATAAAGAAGTACATATGGTTACCTAGATATAAGGTGAATCTTCATGGAGTGCCCATCACAGAACAGGATCTAGAGTCTCGCTTAATCCAGCTTGGACCTTCACATGTGTCGGGGCATATCAGAAAATGTGAAAATCCTAGCCCATCCCAATTAGAACTGGCTGAAAAATTTGGTGTACAGGTTCCAACTGGCTTTACCTTTGTGAGGGAACATGATCGTGGGTCAAGCAGGCCCTTTGAAAGGCAGTACCGTAGTAGGTCGGCGATGTATCTCTTCTTTGGCCAACAGCGCTGAATGCCCCGTGATTTTACGGAAAGGTTAATAATGATCGAGCTTACACTTTATATATGCAGCCTTCACTATGGTTAGCAATCGCCTGATTCTCCAGTTATGCGATCTCTAACACTCTTGATAAAGTGATGATGGACCGCAAGCAGGATATTTTCGAAATTTTATGTCGAAACCTTTATAAAGGCTCCCAGACTCCCTAGAGGTTCCGCCGATACAACAGCTCGGCACTTCTGAAGAACCACTCCGCCGGATGGCGAGAATGGGATAAGTAGGAAAAAACCAGCTAGCCAAAGCTGGCACATTCATCACCTCCCACATCGCATCGTGAGTGCTCAAGCTCATCTTGAGTACGAGGAAAGAGTGATGAAGCGCAATTCTAATTAAGCTAAGTATGCGACCTAATAATTGAGATCCCGTTGATCCTGCGGGAGGTTGCTGCTATAGGAGTTCGACTAAGCCATGCAAGTCTGGTAGCAATACCGGCACACTGCTCAGTAACACGTC
>CAZHJH010000089.1:2524-5635 GCA_964533475.1 uncultured Methanosarcinales archaeon | reverse complement strand
GTGATCTCATCAGAGGACAAAACGCATCAGGAGACACTGTATTCTGGGTAAGGCATAATGGCACTATTCAGACGCTTGGAAACCTTTCTGTTTGGGGATCAAGCGCCCGTGTCCAAAACGTGGAGCTTTGCAGGCAGGATGGAGTGAATTGTCCTGCGTTCGGAACAGGAGACATTGAAAGCGTAACCGCGGGAGCAGGGCTCACAGGCGGAGGAATCTCCGGAGACATTATCATTAATAGCGGACAAGGGCTTGGCATCATTATCAATCCGGATGACATTGCAATAGACCCCGCATACACCCAACGAAGAGTTTCAGGAACATGCCCTGCAGGACAAAGCATTCGGGTCGTGAACCAAGATGGATCCGTTGTGTGTGAAGTGGATGATTCAGGATCTGGAGCTGTCCTCCAAGATCTTCAAAACGTTACAGACGTCGGATCAGCAACAACAAACGCGATCCAAGTGGATACAGATGGGAATGAAATTTCAACATTTGGCGGCAATGTTACTGTTAACGGGTCAATCGTTTGTACCGCGTTTAACACGCAGCTCCTTGGACACCCGTGCAACACTGCGCTTCTGAGCGGTAGCATATGGACAAATAATTCAACAACGGTTTTCATCAAGCCAGCGTATCCACAAAATCTCTATATTGGGGGAACAAGCGTCCTTGCTGGAAATGTGAACGTTGGAGTAAGCACTCCCGCAAGCCTCGAGATTGAGGCTGGAGGGTTGTGCGTAGGCAGCAGTGGATGTACCGCTCCAGGAATAGGAAGCGTAAGCATACGGTATAACCTTGCCGTAGAGAGTGGAGGATTATGTGTAGGCAGCAGTGGATGCATTCCCCCGTCACCAACAAACGCGTTCATCATGGGCTCCTTGGCGGTTGGTTCATCAGCATGGAACCAGAGACTCACTGTCACAGGCAATGCAAATGTGACCGGAACGATGTATGCTCAAAACTACTCAAGCAATTCTCCCATTATTTTCATTAATCGCACGAATGGAGCGGAGCTTATGCGCATTACAGAGCAGGGTAATGTGGGCATTGGAACGACAAATCCAGGCGCGCGCCTTCATGTAAAAGGGCCATCCGCGAAAATTGTTCTTGACAATCAGAATGATCCAGAGACCGTTGAGCTTGAATTCCAGAATACAGGAGTAAGATATGCATCCATTGAGGCGGATCCGAATGAAGGCTGGCTGAGGATGCTCGGGCCGGAAAATTCTGGCAAAGTAATACTCGGCGACAGGCAAACAAGCGTCGTCACAGTTGACACAAGCACGAATCGGGTGGGCATCAATACAGAAGGGCCACAGACTCAGCTGCATGTCATGAACGGAAGCCTCCGCGTGGAAAATGAAGCGGGGGCATCTATGGCAGAACTTGTGGGAAAACCCGGAATGGGAGGAGCTTTCATCAGGATGGGCAGCAGCCTCTCAACATCGCCATGGAGCATTGAAGCGCATGATTCTGTTGCAAATGGAGATCCCAACTTACACCTTGCGTTTCAAGGCGCGTATGGCTCGACGAAGGTCATAACCCTCACTACGGGAGCGCGTGTGGGAATTGGCACGCAGGCTCCAACGGAACGGTTAACTATTGCGGGTAATGCTTTGGTGTCCGGAAATGCGCGAGTTCAAGGAGGCAGCCTTTGCATTGCGCAGGGCTCATGCACGTCTCCAACTGCTGGCGATGCGTTCATTAACAGAAATCTGCGCGTCGTGAATCAGACGGCGATGGGATCAATTGCACAGTTCAGCCCGCATGGAACCCCCGCCACCCTTTCGCTTGCGGAGCGTTACACTGGAGTTAACTATCCTGCAGGATTAATACATATGGAGCTTGACTATGGAAGCGCCTCAAACAATAGCAGTCTTGGTTTGCAGTCCGTCGTCCGGACATTGGCGCCGAATAACGCTTATGTTGGAAAAATGCAGATGGCAGGAGATTTTATAGTTGCAACGCTGCCAAACTCAGCGTACGCTATTGGACTTATGGGAAGAATCTCAGGCTGGAACGGAGATCTTGCTAATCCTCAATACACCATCGATAGTACCCTTGGATCTGGAATAGGCATAGTCGCATCCGAAAAAGACCCGGGTATATGCATGGTGAACGCGACAAATTGGAATGGAACTCTGGCGTTGCTCTCCTGCGGAGATACTATTCTAGGAACAGAACCTGATGATGTTTCCGAGATTCGAGGATTGATCAGTTCAAATAGAGTCCAGGACTGCAGTCAAGGAACGATGTACGCAACATACTTGGTCAATGACCGCAGCTGCCAGGAGATTGTCAATTACCTAACGCCTTCCTGCGACAAGGTGCTTGTGGCATACTCCGGCGTTAACGGAGCGGGCATTGGGTTCAATACGAGAACAAACTTTGGAGTGAAGTGTGAGTTAGGAAAATGCGGAAACAACGTCATTGAAGGAACAGAGGTCTGTGATACGACGCTAGGTTGCGCCGTGGGATGGACGTGCAATAATGCTTGTGATACATGCACGTTCGGGAAAGGGTGAAGCAAGGAATGACGAACGGATACAATGCCCAGGGACTGCGAAAATTGTATGAGACTATGGTGCTCATCATGCTGGCCATAGGCTTCCTCATGCCTCAGGGTATGGCTTCTGAATCCATCTCCAACGTTCAACAATCATCATCTGTTGTATTGGGAATATTTGGAGAGATAACTGTGGCAAGTGTAGCGGGAAAAGCGCAGACGCACACACCTCTTTCGAACGCGTTCCAAAACCAGTCCGGGCAGTATGACGCAATTGTTGTTGTGGGCAGATCCGGCGAGCTAGTCATTGATCCATCTAACATGAGCGTTCGCGAGACAGTGGATATTCCCGGAGAGAATGAGACTTCTGGAGAGTATCGCGCGTTATTGCCCGCGCTTGAGCGCGGATACGAGAGCGTCTGCGGGAATGGCATTTTAGAATTTCCAGAACAATGCGATGACGGCAATACGGATAACGGAGACGGCTGCAGCTATACGTGCATCAATGAAAGCTTAGAGGATGCGGATTATATTATTGACACGATTCCCATAGCGATCGCGTGCCAGGCAAGCCAGCCTATATCCATAACATTCAACAACAA
>CAZHJH010000089.1:0-2514 GCA_964533475.1 uncultured Methanosarcinales archaeon | reverse complement strand
CCCGCCGCAAATGGCACATACCTCATTGGATATAGAATGTCGAATACCGGAAACCTCTTTGGAGAGCTATTCCAGAAAAATGTTACTGTTACCGGTATATGCAATGTTACCTCAACAGCGTGCATCGGGCCACCAGATGGAGTCTGTGCCGTAAGTGAGGGCTGCAACTGCCAAGACTGTCATCAGCGCAGAGACGGATGCCAAGAAGGCTTCGCTTGCGATCTCCCAAGCCAGACGTGCAGAGCCGTTTGGGGACCATCGATTAATATCACATCGCCGCTGAATGGCGCTACTGTGGACAATGTGATTAACGTCACGTTTGATATTGATTCACGCCTGAATCCAAGCACAGCGCAGATATCCATAGACCAGTTTAACTGGACTCAGACAACTGCGTCAAATTACTCGACATGGGACACGACAACGGTTTCCGCGGGCATTCACACGATCATGGTGCGGGCGTATAATGACCTTGAAGGATATTATGCGCATTCCAACCTTGTCATCGTCTATGTGCGTTCGAATACAGGCATCCTTGACCCGACGCCTCCAACAAACTTGACCGTTTGGGACGATGGTGAGTGGACGAATGATGAATTCAGGATCCACGCGCGCTGGTATGCCTTTGACAGGGAGTCCAAAGTGTTTTATCAATACCGCATCATACAAAACGAATCAGGATTGACATGCATCTTCCCAAGCGATTGCAGCTTTGTGGACGCTCCAAACTTCGGTCAGGCAGAGGAGGTTACAGTGGCGGATGGATTGCCCATTAACTCAACATACAACGCGACGCTTGATCTCGATGAGGATGAAACTTACTATTTCGAAGTGCGTGCGCTGAATTCGTATCTTGTGGCTTCGAACACAAGCATGAGCGATGGCATCACAACGGACTTCACGCCGCCAGGATTGCCAAGCATGAGCAGTTTGGGGAATGACACATGGATCAATTATTCCAATCCGTTCTACGAATGGAGTCTCATAGACAGCTTAGGGAGCGGACTCTTCGGATTCAGCTATGTCCTCACGACGAATGCGAACGAAACACCTGACATGATTCCTGAAGGAGATCCTGCAAACTTCACATCTGAGGTGAATCACACGTTCACACAAGTTCCCGACGGCATATATTATTTCAAAGTGCGCGGCAGAGACAATGCGGGCAACTGGGGCCCATCGCGCACTTACATTACTAAAATCGACACTGAACCGCCAGGGCCGCCGCAGCTGCAGCAGCAGAGCTACTACATCAATAGTTCATCATTACCTCTCGAATGGATCCATGCCAAAGACGGCTCGGGAAGCGGAATTGAAACGTATGAAATCCAGGCCTGCCCTGATGAAAATTGCACGATAGGGATTGTTGGGCGGAACGAAACTGGCTCCTCAAATATCACGAACCTCTCTGGGCTGATAGAGGAAAATCTCTACTTCGTCAGAATCCGCGCATATGACTTTGTGGGACATGTTGGAGCATGGTCAAATACCGTACTGGGGGGCATAGATGAGAAGCCGCCCGTAATCAGGATTACCAAACCGAGCGGAAACGTCATAACGAGCCAAATCCTGCTCACGGTAGAAACGGATGAAGTCGCTGTGTGCCAAGTCGTGAGCCCAGCAAAAACGTTTGACTTTACAAACACGTTTTATCATGAAGTTGCGCTTACAATAAGTCCGGGATCTACATTCATCACAGTCTCATGCAGGGATATTGTGTACAATAATGCGACGAGTTCAACAACCGTGAACCTTGTGAGCCAGTCGATCAGCTCCGTTGCTGTCACGCCGCCATCCGTGTTCGCAGGACAGACGGCAATCATTAACGCAGATGTTGATCCTCCGCTCGGTGAGATCGCAAAAGACCGCTGGAGCGTTTCCTTAAATGGCGAGATGCTGCGAGAGTTCACGCTGCGTGATAATACCGGTGGGGAGTATCAGCTGTTGATCGACGCGCCCATTACACCCGGAACATATCTGGTATCCGTTCACGTTGACAATGTTACTGGTTCAGAAAACCTTACTGTATCATCCTTAGGATTTAGCGTATCATTAGCCGGAGCGACGCCCGTCAGTGGAAGAATAGTATCCGTGCAAGACAGCAACGCAACGATTGGAATAGGCTCGGACAGCGGCGCGGTGACTGTTGGAACCGATTCCGTTGTCGCAGACTCCGCTGACGGATACACGTACATCTTCGCGACGAAGCCAGGGGCGAATCCTGAGCAGCGCGAGCGCTATCTGGACACGCAGGAATTCAACAAGCTCTTCAATCCGAGCTTCGGATACGACATCCAGCGCGAAATATACAAAATCGTCCCTGAGCTCGCGTATGAGGACATCATCATAGAAGGCGCGGAGCGATTGCCTCCGGGACGCTATAACGTAATCCTGAAAAACAAGGGAGTCCGTGATGGAAAGACCGTTATTGAGGTGGAAATTGCCTAGTGAAAAAAGCCCAACTGTATTTGTTCGCAGCTATTATATTGATTGTGCTGGCGTTTACGCTCGCAA
>CAZHJH010000088.1:0-5817 GCA_964533475.1 uncultured Methanosarcinales archaeon | reverse complement strand
CGGATGCGGAGCTCGCGAAATGGCATTCGGTATATGATCTGCCAAAGCTCGCGTTTGACCACGACAAGATTATTGAAGAGGCGCTCCGGGAATTGCGCTTTGAGCTTGAGCATTCGAACATCGCGTATCAGTTCATGCCTGAGAAATTCACGCTCACGGAGCTTCAGAAAGCGTATGAGACGATTCTGAATAAGGGATTGGACAAGAGGAATTTCAGGAAAAAGATGAAAGAGCTCGGCTTCCTTACCGCGTACCGCGAACGAAAAATGGAAGGCGCACACAGGCCCGCGCAGCTGCATGGATACAAGGACAAGCGGTATAGGCGGTTATAGATAAAACGTTGTAATGGATACTACTGATTTTGTACTATACACTCATGGATTAAATTAAATCTATTATTCTAAAATCAGGGTGGTGATACCTTCTTGGAGGGATTGATGCATCTTTATCTAATCCCAAAATCTTTCTAGGATCTTTAACTTTGTTACCTGCGATTGAAGCGGGATTACATAGCGCCCTTCTCGCCCACAATATCTCTTTTGGAGTTAGTTTACATATTGAAATCCTTTCTTTCGTGTCTCCTTTCTCCCTTCGATACACATAGAGATGATCACACTCTATTGTCCTATACCCGTGTACCATTACCGAGTCTATAAACTCGGCATCTTCCCAGGGAGTAAGCCACTCATGAAATCCCCCGATGGCATCATATATCTCTCTCCTAAATAACCAGACCCCCCAATATCCATGATTTCCGTTCCACAGTTTTCCTTCTATACTCCGGTCCAATACGCGCTCGATTATTCTACCTCTTCCTCTTACAGATTTAACTCTTGCGTATGATAAACCCGCTTCAGGATCATCGTCAAGCGCTTTTTTCAATACTTCTACAAATTGCGGATCATATAGATCATCACCGTCCAAATAAGAAATACAAGGACCGCTGCTAACATCAATTGCTAAGTTTCTAGCCGTCGGTACTCCACATTGTTGCTCCATTAACAGAAGTTTACAAGAGAGGATAGCACTCATTGGAGGCAGCCCGCTAATAATCCTAATGACCTCGTCCTTGATCTCTTTCCAATTGGGGCTACCATCATCAACCAGAAACAGTTCAATCCCCTTATAGGTCTGATAATGAACAGATAAAATCGCGTCTTCCAGATATCTCAATTTATCATAAGTTGTCAGAACAATAGATACCTCCGGTTTTTTCATTTTCTCATCTTTCTTCTCGTTTCCAAAAGGCATTTACCCATCCAATTAATATGTTTAATAAAATGAACTAATTTTGCTAATCCGTGCAGTTCTGTTCCCAGTTCCATCTTAATTGTGTCAATTACTTGCCATTCAAGAGGTATCTCTCTAATACGGTAGCCCCCATTATGGATTAACTGCACCATTTCAGCGTCAAAAAATAAATTGGTACAAACTTGTTCATTGACCCACGTTTGTTTTGCCCGGCTTGAAAGAACTTTTGCTCCACATTCTATGTCTACGTATGGGGCTCCATACAGATATCTAGAAACGAGATTTGTTATTTTAAATGAGGATGCAAAGCAATTGTAGTCTTCATCAGGATTCGCTTCACAAGATCCATCCATAAATCTTGATCCCAATGCGCAATCGATTTCTCCATTCATCACAGGCACGACTAACTTATCAAATTCTGCGGGTTTTAGGAATCCGTCTGTGTCAACAAAACCAGCAATACTATCGGGGTGTGCGAGTTGAAAACCTAAACTTACTGCACCAACTTTCCAAGTGCCTTGTTTGAGATCGACAATGGTCACTGGATGTCCTTGGAGAATATCCCCCTGATAAATAGTAGCGTATGGTCCTACGTATGCATTTTCGCGAATCCGAGTTGCTATTCCGCTATGCCCGTTTATTAATAATTGCGCTTTTTTCATCCATTCTAACGTTTGGTCATAAGCCCTATCGCCAGAGCCGTCGTTAACAACAATTAGTTCTAATCTAGGATATCTCCCAATGAAATAATCAGCATACTCCCCCAATACGCCATACACTCTTTCATTCTCATATTTAGCGGGAAATACAATTGCCAACGCACCATCTGTATTGTCTTGATTCATCCTAATCAACCGTCGTTAATTCCGGAAAAATGTGTTGCAGAGTGGATAAAAGGTTTTTTTTGAAATCATATCTTTCTCTAATTTTCTTTTTTCCATTTTCGATAATTTCAGTTCTTCTCCTTCCATCCATGTTAACGATCTGCAATGCTTTTTGTATCATGCTGTCAATTGAATCGATATCACAAATAAATCCGTCAATACCCTCATCTATCTGTTCCGGTAATCCCCCCCTGTTGCTTGCCAGAACAATCGAATGTGTTGAATTAGCTCTTGCTTCCATTACAGTCAATGGATGGGAATCCATCCGAGACAAAAGTGGAACCAAAACTGTATTCTCCCACTGATACAAATAAGCAGGTAATTCAGGATCAAACTCATAAATCATAGTCGCATCGAGGTTTAGCCGTCTTTTCTTTGTCTCCAGTTCTCCTACATAACGTGGCGCTTCTTCAGTCTTTGGTGCTAATACAACTAAATGTAAACCCGGAACAATTTGACTCAAATGATGAAACAGATCTAGAACAAGATCATGCCCTTTGATCGGATTACCTCTTCCAATTGTAAACACTAGTCCTTTGTCTGTGGGTATTCCTCTTTGTTTCAATTTTGCTATAATTTCCTCCCTGCATAAATGGGGGGATAGTCTTTCTGGGTTTATTCCGCCCTCGTAAGGAGCTAAGTACGCTTCCTCAACTCCAAATTTCTCCTGAAAATGCTGCCTCATAAACTGTCCGAGATATCCGATTTTATATCCCCCTCCGTTTGCTGATCCAAAAGCTTCGCTCTCCCATTGAAATCTGAGGGGATGTGCACCTTCACCATCATATATCAATGTGGTACAATGGGGGACCCACAATAGACGAAGTAAACTTGAAGCTTGATTCACGGTTCTAGATAAACTAAGAGGCAACTGAGCAAAAGCAGTATCGTGAGCGATTATGAGTGTCACAAGATTATTATTTGCGATATCCAAACATGCTCTTTTTCCGCCATGACAGAGTTCTGTCCACTGGTGAATATTCCCAAATTGTATCCCGTCCCGGTCAGAGAGGGGTAATAAGCGTACGCCGCCCCCTGTGCTTTGACAAAAATCGGTATTTGCCATTAAGAGATTATGCGAGTAATTTGGCGAAGACCCGGAATAATCCGGCGTTAGCAAATAGGATTTGATATTGACGTCTCCTCTCAGTTCTTTGTTAATTAATTCAATAGCTACTAACGAGTTTCTTATTACGGCTCCAACACCACAATGATACGTGGTTATACCGTCGTATGCCAATTGAACGAGGGCGATGTTTTTCATTCTATAACCCCTAAGTGCGTATCAAAATTAAAATATTTGTATTAAATCAAAGGATAGACGTGTCAAATCCCGCATCATTAAGAAAAAAGCGAGTTTGCATAGGGATTAGTCTGCCTGTATAAAGCAAGTATCTTGTATTAATAACCGGTATAAGCGGGTATTATGCCCAAATATCGAAATGTTTATATAGTAGTTAGTGTTTCTAGTACACTATAAGAACACGAACACTGAAAATTGCCAGAATGTTCGTGTAACATTAACAATATTAGGTGAGAACACATGGCATACACATTCCCGGACAACCCCCAACCCTACACGGACAAATATTTTCTCAGAGCGAATGAGATCTTGAAAGCGGAAGGGCTGAATCCGTTCGTCCGAGCTCAGGTTTTCATTCGCAATGGTCCGGGAATGACCGCAGGATTGGATGAAGCGGTTGCTTGGCTTGACTGTTTTTCCCCGTTAAAGGAAAATGGCGGCCGCGTTTTAGCGCTCCCTGATAGTGTATCATTTACACCTAAAGAGACGCAGCTGGTGATTGAAGCAAGAATCCAGGACATCATGGATCTTGAAACGACATATCTCGGAATCATAAGCGCGGCCGCGACGCTCGCAAATGGAGGCAAGGATGTTGATCTTGCCCAAGTGGAAAAAAACATGCGAGGAGTTGTTGAGGCAGCGCAAGGAAGACCAGTCTCGTACTTCGGAGCGAGGCACTGGCGCTGGGACAGAGACGCAGAAATCGCCGCAGCATGCTTCAGGGGTGGAGCAACAAGCACGTCAACAGATGCCGGAGCTGCCATTATTGGCCAGAAAGGAATGGGAACAATACCTCATGCGCTCGAGAATATCTACGCCTGGAAATCTGGCAAGGATACGGCTGTGCTCGAGTCAACTAAGGCATTCGACCGTGTCATAAATCCTCAGATTCCAAGGATCGCACTTGTCGACTACAACAATCGCGAGATAGATGACAGCCTAGCAACGGCAAGAGCACTCGGCGATCGATTATACGGAGTCCGCGTTGACACTTGCGGAGAAAACACGATGCAGGGCGCGACTCCTGGACAGAGAAAATACGTGGAAGGAACCGGCGTGAGCGTTACTGGAGTCGCCGCGCTCCGCAAGGCTTTGAACAATGCCGGATTCGAGAAAACGAAAATCATTCTCTCCTCTGGATTTGCGGATGTCGAGAAGGTCAGAGCATTTGTTGAGGCAGAACAAAAGTATGGTCTCAGACTTTTCGACGCTCTCGGAGTGGGAGGCGTCTATCCATCCTGGATGGCGACAATGGACATCGTAGCAGTAGGCGAGACACGCGACACCATGGAACCCATGTCAAAAGTGGGCAGAACGTATCAGCCGAACCCAAGATTAGAGACGCGGCTGGGGAGGTAAACACAATGGAAGCGGAAATGGAATTATTAGGAAGAATACGGGGCGCTGATGGAGAGTACATCCTCTTCGCGCTTATGCAGAGGTGAGAGCGATGATCGGGTCAGACATCAGCGAGATCATCAATGCGACCACGCAAGTGTATCGCAAAGGAGCTGTTGTAAACCAGCACCGCACAGCCGGCGTGAGCGTAACAGAAATCTTCGACTACCCTGCGACGCAAGATGCTCCACAAGGACCTCAGTACGAAATGGTCGATATGGTGTTCATTGACGTGCTCGTTGATCTCGAAAAGGCGAGAACGCTGCAAGGGCGGCTTGAGGCGACGCTTGCCAAATATCCAGAACCAGAACGGCTTGTGGGAGGTCCAAGCTACATTGAGCTTGCCCCCAATCTCGGAGTCGAACAAGAAGGAGCGCTGAGACTCATGGCATTGGGCAGCGCACTCAAGATGTGGGACATCATCAGCGGAAAAACGGTTGGAATGAATGAAGCACAGACGAGAGAGCTTGCCGGACAAGGCATGCTCATGATATCAGGATACGGAGGCGTGAGAACATGAACACAATCGCGTACGAAGTGGACATGCAGGAAGATTTCATGAGACCAGAGGGAAGACTCTATGTTCCAGATGCTGCAATGATCCGACCAACGATCAAGCAAGTCGTTGACGTTGTGCTCAGCAAAGGGCTGAGAAGGCTGAGAAGCCAGGACAGGCACTTTTCAGACGATGGAGAATTGACGAGAAACGGAGGCCCGTTCCCCGACCACTGCATGGATAGAATGTACGGTCATCAAAATCCAGACGGGACATATGGTGTGGATTTCATCCCAGAACTGCAGGCAGGAAGAGCAATCGCTGTCGAGAATAAAGTGAGGGAAGGAAACCAATTCAGGAGATACTCGCTCAAAGAACTGAGAACGCTTGCAGACGCGCAGATTGATCTTGTTATTGAAAAACAGCACTTTGACGCGTTCACGAATCCGGCGCTGCTGCCGCTCTTGAGAACGATGCAAGTTGAA
>CAZHJH010000087.1:0-5871 GCA_964533475.1 uncultured Methanosarcinales archaeon | reverse complement strand
AGCCAAAAAACCACAACCACCACCAACACAAACACCACCAGCAACACAAACAGCAGCTCAACCACCCATAGAAAACAAACCAGCACAAGCAAGTGAACAATCACTAAGCACACAAGCACCGCAGCCTGCGGCTGCGGAGGTAAAAAATGGCAACGCCACATAGTCCGAAAAAAATGATACTTGGAGCGATCTTTCTCGCTTTAAGCCTTGTCTTGATCTTTTGGTTTGTCATCAGCCCATATGCGCTTGTGTATCAATGGCATTGGGTGCTCCAGGCAGGAATCATGCTCGCAATGACCGGGGCAGGTGCGGGAGCGATCTGGTTTTTTGCCCGTGAGGATATTGATCCCGATGTGGACTATGATCTGGGATCACCGAAAAAGGTGGACAAGCCGAAACATACTGCAGAGGATACAAAGACCGCCATTCAGAGGTCGCTCACGGAGATCAAGTATCATATCGAGAAGAAAAACATCGAGATGGGCCGCATGATGATCGAGGACGTGCGGGAGATGGCACGCGAGCTCACAAAGCCAGAGCAGGACGAGCTGAGCAGAGTCTGTGATGATCTCACTGGGAAAGTTGAGGCAATAAAGAATGAGATTGAGCAAGTTGGAAGAGTGTAACCGCGCGTTTGCCGACCGATGGCAGGAGAATGTGCGACATGCGGAGCATGCGTGCCAGAAACATCTTGAGGACTTGCTTATTGCCCTCAACCACGTACGGCGGCTTCGCGACGACTGTGAGGCCGTGTTTTCTGAAGTGCAGCAACTTAACCTCCGCCAGAGCGATGAGCAGGCATTAAAAAAACTTGTCGCGGACATGAAAAGGAAGAAAAAAAAGAAAAAAGAGGAACAAAAAGAGGAGACGAAGCAAGAGCCTGTGGAAGTCAAGGGAGCCAAGGCAAAAATCCAGGCCATAAAGAAAGCGTTCTGGGTGGCAATCGCGCCATCATGGTACTTCATCGCTAACGAGATGTGGATTTTGCGGCACGCCAAGGAACAAGGGTCTATCCATAACGCACGTGCTGTGCGTGCGCAATTGCAAATTACGGCTGAGGAGTTGCAGTCGATCCTGAAGGATTTGCATGCTCTTAGCCTGGCTGTGGAAGCGCTGATATCGAAAATCGCAGATTCTACACTTATGAAAACTTCAATACGTTGTATCCCTCCTAGGATCGAATCACTGAGTGTGATGATCCGGGTTATGGAAAATCCGAGATTGAACGATGCAAGAGTGCTCTTGTTAAGAGTCAAAGTGAAGTCAACACTTGCTCACGCGCGATCGTCTTTTAATGGAATTGCCACTGTATGCCGCGCGCTTCAGGCTACGATGAATAAGCAGCTAGAAAAAATGAGAAAAATAATGATAAAAAAAATAAATAAGGCTTAACGCCTTTTTTTGCCAGCGCGGAAATAATACACGATTCCAACCAGAGCCGCGATGATCACTACGACCGCCACAATGATTGCTGTCGTATTACTGCCTTTCTCTTCTGCTGGCGGTGCTGCTGGTGCAGGCTCGAGTGGTTGTTGCTCGGGTGCTTCAGGAGCAGGCGCTTCAGGCTCAGTCACTGCCGGCGCTGGGGGCTGCTCTGCCTCCACAGTCGGTGGGCTCTCAGCATGTGACGGTTTGATCGTTTTTGTAGTTCCGGCAACAAGGCTCCTCAGGAATAGCGAGGCCACGCCTTTGGAAGGATCTCCGTTTAAGGATATCTCCACGTCGTCCACGCCATCACCGTCAAGATCCGCCTGTGCAGGCTGTCCTGGTTTGACAACGATCGTTTGAGGTGTTGACGCGAGTTCAATCGTGACTGTCGTTCCGTCAATACTCGTTATCTTAACCGTGTGCTTTTCAGAGCCGCCTTTGGATACGGGAAAAAAGACCGTTTTTTGGCCGCCGACTTTAAACGCCTGGTACACTCCGCTTCCCGTTACGAAGGAGGATCCTGTTGGCAGGTTACTGCTTGTTGTCGTGGTTGTAGTAGTTGTGGTGTTGGGTCCTCCCGCAGCTGTCGTCGTAAAGTTGAATACTCCCGTAACATCTATTGCACTCGTGCAGTTTCCATTAGGATCACATGAAGTGACATTAAAGAAGTACTGCGTTGTTGCATTCAATGGGCTGAGGGTGATGGAGTGACTCGTTGTGAATGTTGTGCCTCCTTTTAACGATCCGAGTGCTGCTGTCGTTCCATGAAAGACTGTACTGTTCGCCTCTTCCGAGGTTGTCCATGTTATAACGACGCTCGATGCTGTAATGCTGGTATTGACAACGCTCGTAATCAACGGCGCGTTGCTGATGTTCATGCCCTGGATTATGGTCGTGTTGGACGTCTGATTCGCATATGTGGGAAACGTGGAGTTGTATGCTGAGGCGCGGATCGTATAATTTCCATCTTTAAATGTGCCGTTCCTTGTGTTAAAAGAGATATTAATGGACGTATCATTTTCCCTGACGAATTGCGCTACATTCACTCCAGATGATGAATTTGTGACATTAACCGTGATTGTTCCCCGTATGCTTAACGTGAAGTTGATCCAAATCGTATTAGATACAACAGTATTATTCGCGGGTGTAACCGCTGTAATTGCCGGCGGCGTCGCATCACCTGCGATAACAAAAACCGCATATAGCAATGCAATGAGAAAAACGCTAAAGGCCAATATTGTGAATGGTTTCCTTTTCAAGATCTAACACCTCCTTTATGTAATTGGGGTATGTGAAAACAGGAGTATTTAAAGGTATCGCTCAGGAAGCATCCGAGGCCGATTTCCTCAGACCTTCAGGCACATTGAACTGAAAACAATAACGTTTATAAATGATCCCATATACCTCTCATGCTATGAGTATTGTCGGATTTAGCTTCACGAAAATAACGGCGGAGCGCAAGAGCTCTGTGCGGGGTAAAGTAAACATTAACAATAATATTGGCATTAAGGACGTTAAGGAGCGCGAGTTATCCTTTTCCAAAGACCAGTCAGGGCTTGAATTCCAGTTCGAGTTCACAGCGGATTATGAGCCCCAGCTTGGCAGCATTAAGCTCAACGGGGAAGTCCTGTATATGGAATCCTCAAAGAAGGTTTCCGAGGTCATGGACCGCTGGAAGAAGGAGAAGAAGCTTGACCAGGAGCTCATGACGAAGATATTGAATAGCGTGCTTATGAAGTGCAATGTCCAGGCGCTCATCCTGAGCCAGGACCTCAATTTGCCCCCTCCCATCCCGCTTCCCAAGATTAATGTCAATAAGCCTGGAAAATAAGCCAGGATTATTAGAGTTAAAAAGGTGTTCTTTAGTGTGTTAAGAGTAAATAGTGCACAGACAAAGCAACAACAAGGGCGAGGCCGGGGGTGGGGATGCGCCATCCGGGCTGACGCCGAGGCGCAGCCGAGCGCGTCTAGGAAAAACACGGGTTTTTCCGTGTCCGAGGAGGCCGAATGCAATGAGGCCGTCCGAGCCCATTTTTGTTGTTGCCAAATAGATAATAATGATGCAAACCAATAAATGGGTATCGTAATACTTAAATAGCAAAGAGGGTTCACGGAGGACTTATGACGGAAGAAAAAAAGCCGCAGAAGAAGTTGAGCTTAAAGGTGGCGGAAGCCATACAGGATGATGTGAACAAAGGGATTGTGAGGATCGACTCCCAATATATGAAGGAGATTGACGTGAGCCCGGGTGAGATTGTCGAGCTCGAAGGGCAGCGGAAGAGCGTTGCTATTGCTGACCGTGCGTACCCCGGGGATATTGGCTTGAATATCATTCGTATGGATGGTTCTACAAGAAGGAATGTGAAGGCAGGGATTGGGGATCCTGTGCAAGTCAGAAAAACCGCGATTAAGGAAGCGCAGCGCGCCGTTATTGCGCCTGCGCGCAAAGGCATCGTCATCAGGGCCCCTCCCCAGCTGTTCAAGCAGGGATTGCTTGGAAGGGCTATTGTCAAGGGCGATATCATTTCATTAGGAGGGGCGACGAGAAGAAGAACCGCGATGAGCCATAATCCGTTCTTCTCTGATGATATTTTCAACATTCTCGATGAAAGCATGGCCGGTTTTGGCTTGGGTGATCTCAAATTCATTGTAGCCGAGACAAATCCGAAGGGCCCATTAATTATTACGGATAACACAGAAGTAGAATTCAATCCAGAGGCAGTTGAGGTTAAAGAGGAAAAGCAGATTGAGGTCGCATATGAGGACATTGGCGGATTAGAGGAGGAGATTAAGAAAGTGCGCGAGATGGTTGAGCTTCCCTTGAAGCATCCTGAGATATTCGAGACGCTCGGAATCGAACCTCCAAAGGGAGTTCTTTTGCATGGCCCTCCGGGAACTGGAAAAACGCTGCTCGCGAAAGCGGTCGCGAATGAAAGCAATTCAAACTTCATCCTTATTAATGGCCCGGAGATCATGAGCAAATTCTATGGCCAATCAGAGGCGAACTTACGAAAGAAGTTTGAGGACGCGGAAAAAAACGCTCCCTCCATTATATTTATTGACGAAATCGACGCGATCGCTTCAAAGCGCGAGGAAACGCACGGGGAGGTTGAGCGCAGGGTTGTCGCTCAGATGCTCGCGCTCATGGACGGTTTGAAGGCGAGAGGAAAAGTTGTAGTTATAGCAGCATCAAATATCCCGAACGCGCTTGATCCCGCCCTGAGAAGGCCGGGAAGGTTCGATCGTGAGATCGAGATTGGCGTTCCGGGAAAGGAAGGCCGTTTGAATATTCTCAAAATCCATACGAGAAACATGCCTATCGGTGATGATAAAACGTTGCATAATGAGAAGAAAAAAGAGCAGCTTCTCAAGGAGCTCGCACAGGTGACGCATGGGTTTGTCGGAGCGGATCTTGCTTCGTTATGTAAGGAGGCAGCCATGATTGTCCTGAGAAGAGCGCTCCCGGACTTACGTGACCAGGAAACTATTCCTAAGGAAGTGCTCGAGAAACTTCGCATTTCAGAGGCGGATTTCAAGGAAGCGCTCAAGGTCGTGAGGCCCTCTGCGCTGCGTGAAGTCCTTATTGAAACACCGAATGTCTCGTGGAATGACGTCGGTGGTCTTGAAACAGTGAAGCAGGAGCTTAAGGAAGCAGTGGAGTGGCCGTTGAAGCATCCGGAAGGATTTAAGCGGCTCGGCATCCGGCCTCCTCGGGGTGTCTTGATTTATGGTCCTCCCGGTACGGGAAAGACGATGCTCGCGAAGGCTGTCGCGAAAGAGAGCGACGCGAATTTTATTCTTGTCAAAGGCCCTGAGCTCTTGTCGAAGTGGGTCGGAGAGAGCGAAAAAGCAGTCCGGGAAGTATTTAAAAAAGCGAGGCAGACCGCTCCCACGATCATCTTTTTTGACGAGATTGACGCGCTTGCTCCGAGAAGAGGAATCTCCTCTGAGAATCATGTATCCGAGCGTGTCGTGAATCAGCTCCTCACGGAGATTGACGGGCTCGAGCAGATGAATGATGTGCTTGTGCTTGCCGCGACGAACAGGCCCGATATTTTGGACACCGCATTATTGCGGCCCGGAAGGTTCGATCGCATTATCCTGACACCCGTTCCCGAAGTGAAAGCGCGTGAGATGATTTTCCAAGTGCACGTCAAAGGCATGCCGCTTGCGAAAGATGTGAATGTTGCTAAGCTTGCGGAAAAAACGGAAGGCTATGTTGGCGCTGATATTGAGAGTATCTGCAGGGAAGCCGCGATTCTGGCATTGCGAGAAAACATGGACGCGAAGGAAGTTGCGTTGAAGCACTTTGAGGAGGCGCTGAAGAAAGTTACTCCCTCCGTGACGAAGGAAATCGAGAAATCGTACGAGGAGCTTCAGGAGTACTTTACCAAAGCGCGCGCGAAAGCGATGCAGGACGAAAAGCCCAGTTATATGGGGTAA
>CAZHJH010000086.1:0-6006 GCA_964533475.1 uncultured Methanosarcinales archaeon | reverse complement strand
CAATGCGTGAAGCGCCGCATCATCAAGGGGCATGCCCATGAATCGCGCATCGATGTCCTCAATCGCCTGATTGAGTTGAGCGTGCTGTACACGCATCTCCTGATACGCGCGAAATTTCTTCTCCGTTCTTGACGGTACTGCAAATTCGTGATCTTGCGTGAGCTGCAGCAGCGCGGTATATGCCTCACTCTGTGCATCACACGCCTTCCGTGTATTGTTCTTAGCCTTTTGCTTATGCAATGCCCGCTCGCTGGCAGAAAACGCGCCCGCACAATATGCTATGGCCGCTTCAAGTCCTTGTGTAAAAAACATATGCGTTCTCCGAATCTCCGCTACCTTCTCAATGGCGGCTTTTTTTTCATACCCATAGGACTGAAACAAGGCAGCGTGGCGCTCAGCTTCCAGAATTTCTTGCGAATGCTTTTTCAATATTGGAAGTGCTTCGCCAGGATGCTCAATAATCGCCTCAAGGTCACGGATGGTTGATGCGCTGTCATACGCATACAGAACGAGTAATGTGTCGTTGACTGATCTGCTTAGCTCGCTCTCTCCTGGGAGGAATGTGCACTCCGCGTCATTGTCCAGCATGATGGTCACCCTGCAAAATTGAAACAGTATCTCCCGTTGAATAATCGTAACTTGTCAGCTCGCAATGGACGCGTTGCCGTTCCAACCATTCCTCCAGAGCACCCTGCCTTCTCCTGACTGCATGGAGCTGAGGGCTTGTACGCATGACACGTTCGCCTGAAGCAAAACAATCTTCCCAGTTCATATGGCGTATGGCGTCTAGCGCGGCTTGCTCTTCAGCCTGCATGAGCTCTCGCAAGGTCTCTACAAATGCCGTGAAATACATGCCATACACATGAAAATGGTCTTCCAACGCCGCAAACAGGTATGTTTTTCCATTCACGGATGTGGACATGCGCTGGTTGAAGTGAAATCTTGTAGAAGCGTCTATGAGGCGGTAATAATGGTCAACATAGCTCACGGATTTCTGTGTCTTGGGCACAAGCTCTGCGATATAATCGGCAAATGGATCAATAACATGAACATCCCGCAGGCCTATACAATCCTCAAGATGCTCCCGTATCCTCGCCTCATGCTGCGCTCTTGTGTCCTCATCCATTCCGAGCGTGTATCTGCCCTGCGCTTTTGACCGGTGAATCGCCTCAAGATGATCCGGAGATGCGTCTGTCATGAAGCGGATGAGCCGCCTGCTGCTTTCGTCATCTTTTTTGAACTGGTTCTCAACCGCGAGCGTGTAAATAATCGTGATCCCGCTTTTGATGGAGTATTCGACGACTCCTGAGCCATCCTTTGCTGTCACAATTTTATTCGCGTCTTTTCCTTCGGTAAGATCCTTAATCACCTCTATAATCGGAGCTTTTTTGTTCTGCATCGCCTTTTGCAGCTCCGGGATATACACAAATCTGCTGCTATTGAGCTGCTCTGCCACCCTAAAGATCGCCTGGTCCGAGCTTTGCTGCACCGTGTAGACATCAGGGAGCAGCCGTACGAGCTTGTCAACGATGAATGTTTTTCCGCTGCCCGAGTATCCTTCAACACCGAATGAGCTGCCGTTAATGGCTGCCAGCGTTATAGCACAGCAAAGGCTTTCTTCTTCTACGACTCCCTGATGTCGGAAGTACTGGACGAGGTCATGAAGGGTTAACGTGTTTCTGGGTTGTGTGCGCCGGACATTGGGCAAAGGTTCTGAGAACGTAAATATGGGATCATGATGCAATTCCGCAAGAGACGGAACTTCGGAGGCATGCATTTCAACAGACAATCCCTGGGGGATGGGTTCTACACGCGATTCAACCGGTACTACGTTCGCGGCTGCTCGATATTGTTCCTCGTCATACGTGTATCCAAAGTACTTATGAGCTAGCTGCCTTCCCAACTCTGTCCTGAAATTGTTCTTGTCAAGTATGAATAAGCTCATGCAGCACCTCCAATGAATGATCGATTGATTTTGATGTAGTGATCCGCACGCGCATGAAGCGCATCTATGATGTCGCGCTCTGTTGTGATATACGCTCCTGACTGCGGCTGCTGCAAGAATTTGCTCACCACACGCTGTGATTCTTCAAAGCCAAGATCTTGGCAAGAGAGCGATCGTGCGATAACACGATACTTGTTCTCTGCACCTTGCGCCACAGCTACGAGATCTGCTGCATTCAACGGATAGATCTCTAGCACTTCTTTGATCCCCTTCCAGTCTTGAATGCGAATGTTGCCTCTGCTCATTCCTGGCGTGAGATGAATCTTGAGCACGGTCATGCGCTCATCCGTCGTTTGTGGGCCCGTCACTTCCAAAATGTCAAATACGCGCAGTGCCGCAGGATCAATGTGATCTGGTGTATTACTCGTTCCGATGATCATGTAGTTATGATAGTTCGGATAGTCGCTTCCTCCTCGAAACCTCAGGAACTGCCCAAGCACTTCATTCCTGTAGCCCTCGCTCGCCCCATTGTTTCTGCTCCCAATTTTAGTTTCCATTTCGTCCACAAATGCAATATAAATTGCATCTCCAGAGCTAATCTCTTGCAACTGACCTCGAATATTGTCGAGCGGCCCACATTGATACCTGTCTTCAAAATTCAACAAGACCAATCGCAATGGTTTTCTAGATTTCGCAGCAGTTTCTGACGCAATGGTCATAGCGTAATTTGCGAACAGTGTTTTTCCAGCACCTGTTGGCCCAGTAAGCAGCACAAACTGTTGGAATGGTGAGAAGAAATTGCCTCTTTTTCTTGGATCATAGCACATGAGGCAGTTCACCTCGGTTTCCAGTCTGTCAAGAATGTCCTTGCTTCCAATAATCGAGTCTTTACGAACGGGATTGAGTGTGTAAGGATCAAGCCCTTTTCTGAGATCCTGCTGGCCCACGGCTTGCACCGGTTTCTTCCGCTCAGGAATTCCGAGGATGGAGAACTTTGCACCTCTAATGCCTTGTTCCTTATACTGCTCTCTGAGGTTGGGGTACTGATCAAGCGCGCGAGATGCGATATCAGCTAGCCAATTAAAGTACGCGGCATTGTCCTTGACAATGATCTCAAGGCGGTCCGTAGCGAGCACATACTTGCTAAAATGGATTGTAACTGCGTTGAGAACGGCAAAATCAGTCACATCAACAGGCAATGACAGGATAGGTGGGATGCGAGAACTCACTGATTCGTTCATCACTTGAGATGTTGCTGAGGCCGCAACAAAGCTCGCATACGCCCGTGCGAATCCGTTGTTTCCTCCTCGTCCGAAATCCTTGCTCGCGAGCATTGCGAGATATACCCCGCCATACATGCCAACCGAGCGGCGCACGTCGAAAAACGCTTTGCTCGTGCGCTCGCCCCTTTGGAATCGATCCTGCATGGAGAGCTCTAGCGAGCTCAACCCCGGGCCAAGTTCTTTCAATGCTCGTTGCGCCATCACTTCTAAGAGAGACGGCTCTAGGACGATCTCTGGCACAGTATCACCCCGTGTTTACGCGTACGGCACTGTTGCGTATTTGCCGACGAGCTGGTCTACTTGCGCCCGCATCGTCATCGCGTCTGAATTACCTTGCCGCTCGAGATCAGTAAGGTAGCGTTTGTCATCCATTTTGATTTGAATGCCCTCAAGCTGCTGCTGGGTTTCTCCAACAGCCCGGACCACCACGTCGCCTAATATATTCTCCATCCCGACAAGTTTGTGAGCCTCTGTTACTGCGGTTCCTAATAAGGGAATCAACGGAGCGATCTTCTTTCCAATAAAATCACCCTGGCTCAGCAATCCTCGAACAACCGCGATCTGCGCGTCAAGATTTGCATATGCGATTTTACCTTTACGGTGCACCGTTTCGAGCGCTGTGACAAGACCCTGCTGTGTACGAATCCCAATATCCGCCGTATAGAGTTTACCTTCAAGTTTCTGCACATCTGTCTCAACTGAATCTCGTTCGCGGCGTGCCTCGTCTATCTTGCCGTAAATAAATCTTGAATCCTCGCCGTCCCCACGGCCTTCCGCTTGCAGTGTTGTAATCTCTCCCTGCCATGCAGCGATTTGCTGATCATATTCATTGATAAGATGTCTGCTGTTAGCGATTGCATTCGCCATTGTAGTGGCAGCCTCCTTCTGTTGGCGGAGCTTGTGCGCGATTCCTTTACTGCCGTTGTCCGCATATAATGCGTCATGTACATTCTGGAGACGATCACGAATCTTATGAGCGTTTTTTTCCGCCCTGGTAAGTGCCTTATTAGCCCGATACTCGGGAACATTGACTTGGGCTATCGCTAGAATCCTGTACCAGAGCCATTCAATGCCCTGCGCGTCTTTCATATTGTAGATGCGGACGATCTCCGATACTCCGTCCTGCCAGCAGTCTGCAATAGATTTTGACCTT
This sequence comes from uncultured Methanosarcinales archaeon, assembly GCA_964533475.1. Classification (GTDB taxonomy): domain Archaea; phylum Nanobdellota; class Nanobdellia; order Woesearchaeales; family JAGVYU01; genus JAGVYU01. The sequence continues at coordinate 1,625 of CAZHJH010000086.1, read as the reverse complement.
CCTGTGAGCTCACGCTCCTGGTCAGCAAGCGCCCTTAGTGCATTAATGTGGTCCTGCTTCATGCGGGAAAGTTCCGCATCCCTCGTAGCTCGTTCTTGCTGAGGAGTTTCAGTTGCTATGTGCTCAAGTGTTGCCATTGGTTCGTCAAATCCCATTCTTCATCCCTCCGGAAATTTTTATCTTTTCAACTCATTTTTTCTATATATGCAAGCGCTGTCTGCCCTGCCACGTCAGAGCTTGTCTGAGAGTTCTGCGCTTCCGGGAGTACTCGCAACTTCATCGCTTGCTTGTCCCGTGAGCATCCTGTATGGGACGCTGATGAGCTCATACCCCTCTGGACTCGCTGGCCTCGGCCCGCATACGGCTTCAGTCATATTGTCGAGCATATACCGTGTTCCCTCGCGCAGTTCAGCACGCACTTCCGCAACAGGCCCGCGATGGAAGAGACGCTCTGTGACAGATTTCCCTGCTGAGCAGCTGTTGAGCAGTGTCACCGCTCCGTATGTGGTCAGTATTCCTAAGCCAAGTTTTGTTTTCCAACCCATAATATCCCTCCGTGTAATTGAGAACGTGAATCGTCTATATAACAAAACGCTGTCCAGTTTCAGACATCAGCATGGCTGTCTTTGTACGCCTGATACGCTTTGAGCGCAGTGTAGCCATAAACAGCAACGTTGATGGGAAACTGAGCCCCGGGAATGAGCCAGAGAGCAAGGCTCGCGATTCCTCCAGTTCTTGCCTGGCAAACATGTTCCTCTCTCATGGCCTGGCTCGGCGTATACCCTAGCGTATTATCCCGAACCGCGCTCAGCGTTGCCTCAATCGCCGTGTCTATGCTCATGGCAGCTCTTGCGCCTCGTGCTTAAGCTCTTCGGAGATGAAGTTACAGTGCACGTCCGTTTCCGAAGGCAAGTCTTCGATAAACTCCCTGAGCTCCTTGAATGAGCGGAAATGCCCTTCCGCGCAGTACGCGCTTTTTCCCTCAAGCCTGTAGAATGAGTTAATGCTGGGATGCTCCTTGAGATAGTTAAGGTCCCCCTGGGCATTCATGATGAGCAGCACCCGAAGAGGATATCCATACTGCGCGAAGTTGATATGCGCCGTGAAGCGTGCATCACTCTTCAACTTCCGCATGCGATCGTACACCGTTGATGTGGGAAGTCCAGAAAGCTCCGCAATCTTCGCGAGCGTCATTCTTGCGTCCTTGCGCAGCGCGTTTATGATCCGGTGTTCTGTTGAGCTCATCGTATATAAACCCTGTGTGGTGGAAGTCTAAGTGACGCGATGTCCACGCATCGTATTTGTTTTTCAAGCTGTTCTTGATTGGGAATGTCCGCCTGACGCATGAGCTCTTCCTGCTCCACGCATGAGATGCCGTAGCGCTTCGCCTCTGTGTGCAGGGATTCGTCAAAATGGCCGTTCGTGACTAAAACAGCACACTGCGCCCTTGTGAAAATCACTTTTTCATACACTTCCTGCACGAGCGTTTCGATGCGGGGAATAGCCAATCGCGCTTTTTGAGGCGGATGATCCCTGAACGCGTTGTGAATCACGCCATTCGATGTGTACTTCGCCTCAATGATTACGGTTATGATCCTTCCGGAGCGCAGCGTCTCATACTGCAC
>CAZHJH010000085.1:0-6120 GCA_964533475.1 uncultured Methanosarcinales archaeon | reverse complement strand
AGAATTCTTTGATGGTAGATAGAAGAGCGGAAGGGAGGAACAACATGCCAGACGTTGAGTTCAGAAGAAGGCCGCACGAGTTGGCTGTGGACGTAATGTATCACCCGCGATTGTTTGATCTAGAGTCTGGCCTCCTCCTAACGCGAAGAGAGCAGGATTGGATTAAGGCATATCGCGCGGAAGGATATGCTATCCACTATATGAGAGCTCCAACGCCGGAATTCAAAACGATTGATGTGTACGGGTGATGCACATGTACAAACCAAAAAATAAGATTATCGTCTTTGACACGACGTTAAGAGATGGTGAGCAGGCTTCAGGCTGCCATATGACCTCTGATGAGAAGATGCGGATAGCAAAAGAACTGCAGAACGTTAATGTGGACGTGATCGAAGCCGGTTTTCCCGTGTCTTCGCAGGGAGATTGGACTGCCGTGAACGCTATCGCTTCAGAAATCTCAGGACCTGTTATTGCAGGGCTCTCCATGGCGAGAGACGACAATATTGACGCCTCAGGAACTGCGCTTGAGCCCGCTATTCGTCGTGGAAAGGGCAGGATTCATACGTTTATCGCTACAAGTCAGATTCATATGGAAAAAAAGCTGAGAAAAAATCCTGAGGAAGTTCGGGAGTTGGCGAGAAACGCGGTGAGGCGCGCGAGGGCGTTCACTCCTGATGTTGAGTTTTCAACGGAAGATTTTGGACGGAGTGATGTATCCTATGTTGCCGAGATTGTCATGGCTGCAATAGAGGAGGGAGCAACAACGATTAATCTTCCTGATACTGTTGGCTATTTAACGCCCAGAGAAATGTATGTTAAAACCCGCCAGCTCATCCATGCTGTGAGTCATGCGGCAGAACAACGAGGGATTCCTATTGAGCATGTTGTCTTTAGTGCGCATTGTCATAATGATCTGGGCAATGCGACCGCGCATACATGCGAGGCCGTGCGTGCAGGATGCAGGCAGGTTGAGGGAACGTTTAATGGCATTGGAGAACGCGCGGGTAATACTGCTTTGGAGGAAGTCATCGCGAACATTCATGAGCGGGGAAAGCATGTTCGCAATCCGTTCACGGGATTCAGGGATCCTTTTTATGGTCTTGACGTGAGCCACATCAACCGAAGCGCGATTGGCTCTGCGAGTGATGCTATTTATCGCGCGATTGAGCAGTCAAGGCCAATGAACAAGGCGATTGTAGGCAGAAACGCGTTCGCTCATGAAGCAGGAATTCATGTGCATGGTGTCCTTCTTGACACAAACACGTATGAGTGGATGAATCCTGAGGAATATGGTGTCGAGAGCAGGATCACGCTTGGCCCGAGAACAGGAATTCATGGGATTATGCATCGGTGCAGGGCGCTTGGTTTTGGCATTATTCCCGCAGAGCAGCGGGTTATTGCTGATCGATTTATCCATGCAACTGAAGGCTGGAAACTGTCTGACGATGCGCACATTGTACAGGCGATACTGGGAGCAGAGACGATTCCAGAAACGTATGTCCTCAATGATTTTGCGATTGTGGAGAAAGGCTACGGCGCGAATGCACATCTTAAACTCACTGTGCAGGGTGAGACGCATGAGTCTGTTGCAGAAGCGGCTGGAGGAATTGACGCGTTTTGCAGGGCGTTGCGGCGTGTAGTTCCGTATGCTTTTGACATTAATGAGTATGCGTCATACGCTGTAACTCCCGGAGCAGCCGCACTTGGCAAGGAAACTGTCATCATAGCGAATAATGGATTTACTACCGTAGGAGTTAACACGCAACCGAGTGTGCTGCGAGGATCTGTGTACGCCATTATGCAGGCCGTGAACAGGATGCAATACGTCGTTGAGCATGCCCCTAAAGATTTAAATACAAAATCGGAGTTATAAGCAGAATGGACTTTACGCGCATAGCAGAAAAATGGCAGAAACGCTGGGAGCAGGCGAGAATCTTTGAGGTAAAAGAAGATTCAAGCAAGAAGAAATTTTATTGCCTTGAGATGTATCCGTATCCGAGCGCTACGTTGCACATGGGCCATTTGAGGAATTATTCCATCGGGGATTCTTTGGCAAGATTCAAGCGCATGCAGGGATTCAACGTGCTCTATCCTATGGGCTATGATGCGTTTGGTCTTCCCGCAGAGAACGCCGCGATCAAACACGGTGTTGATCCCGAGAAGTGGACCAGAGACAACATCACTGCGATCAAGAAACAGCAGCAGCGCATGGGGTTAAGTTATGACTGGACAAGGCAAATACAAAGCCTCGATGAGGAGTATTATACATGGAATCAGTGGATATTTCTCAAGCTTTACGAACATGACCTCGTATATCGCAAGAATGCCCTTGCGAATTGGTGCGAAAGCTGCGGTACGGTGCTCGCGAATGAGCAGGTTGTTGATGGCAAATGCTGGCGCTGTTCTGGTGAGGTTGAGCAGAAACTCCTTGAGCAATGGTTTTTCAAGATCACGCAGTATGCTGAGGAATTGCTGAGCGATATCGAGAATCTTGAGCACTGGCCTGAGCGCGTGAAGATCATGCAGCGTAATTGGATTGGGAAGAGTCACGGCACGCTTCTGCATTTTGACCTGTGTGACAAGTACGGGAAAAAAACAGGCAAGAAAATCTCAACATTTACGACGCGCCCTGACACCGTGTATGGAATCACGTATCTTGTGCTTGCTGCTGAGCATCCGCTCGTGTTTGAGCTCACACAGCGCACTCCTTTTGAGATGGACGTGAGAAAGTTCATTGAAGACGTCAAGAAGAAGTCGATTATTGAAAGGACGGCCGAAGGCAAGGAAAAGAACGGCATATTTCTTGGCACATACTTCATCAATCCGTTCAACAGTGATATCTGTCCACTCTACGCGGCTGACTACGCACTGCTCGATTATGGTACGGGAGCGGTCATGGCCGTTCCCACCCATGACCAGCGCGATTTTGAGTTCGCCAAAAAGTACAGTCTTCCCTTAAAAGTTGTGATCTCGCCTGAGGATTGGGAATTGACTCCTGAGAAAATGAGCCGGGCGTATATTGAGGATGGCGTGCTCATTAATTCTGGAGATTTTAATGGCATGAACAACCAGGAAGCAATTGAGGAAATCTCAAAGTACGCTGAAAAGCAGGGATTTGGGGAACGCACTATAAATTATAAGATTCGAGACTGGCTCATCTCTCGTCAGCGCTATTGGGGAACGCCGATTCCTGTCATCTATTGCCATGAATGCGGCGCTGTTCCCGTTCCTGAGAAGGATCTTCCCGTGAAGCTTCCGAAAAATGTGAAATTTTCTGGCCAGGGCAATCCCTTGGTAACAAGCAAAGAGTTTGTCAATACAACGTGTCCGAAGTGTGGCAAGTCGGGAAGAAGAGAAACTGATACGATGGACACATTTGTGGATTCGAGCTGGTATTTCCTGAGGTATTGCAGCCCAAAAGAATCTAAAAAGCCGTTTGATAAGAAAGCCGCGCAGTATTGGATGCCCGTGGATCAGTATATTGGAGGCATTGAGCACGCAATCCTTCATTTGTTGTATGCTCGCTTCTTCACAAAGGCATTGAGGGACATTGGTGCTCTTGATGTGGATGAGCCGTTTACGAGGCTACTAACGCAGGGCATGGTCATTAAGGATGGCGCGAAGATGTCGAAGAGCCTCGGTAATGTTGTCGATCCTGCGGAGATTATGGACAAGTATGGACCTGATACTGCAAGGATGTTTATTTTGTTCGCCGCACTGCCAGAGAAAGAGCTTGAGTGGTCTGATCAGGGCGTGCAAGGGATGTATCGCTTCCTGCAAAGAATCGCAGCGCTCGTTGAAGACCCGGCTTCGTACAGATCCGATGTGAATAATAAGGATAAGCATATTATCAGCAAGCTCCACTCGACCATTAAAACGGTTACGGAGCGCATTGAGAAATTTCAGTTGAGCCTTGCCATCGGAGCGCTTATGGAGTTTGTGAGTGATATTAACAAGTATAAATCTCTGGACGTACATAAGACTACATATCAGGACGTGTTGAATACGCTTGCATTGTTGATCTCTCCATCCACGCCGCATCTCGCTGAGGAACTTTGGGAGCAGCTTGGGAATAAAGGGTTTATCTCTACAGCAGCATGGCCCGCGTTTGACGAAGGAAAGATTGACAAGAAGGCCGAGGCTTCTGAGGAGTTAATCTCACAAACTATTGGAGATGTGCATGAAGTGTTGAAGCTCATGCGCCTAGAGAAGCCTAAGAAGATCACCGTTATTGTTGCTGACGCGTGGAAGTATGATTTTTTCAAAAGGCTAAAGTCAGCGTTGGAACACACGTTTGACCAGGGCGAGCTCATGAGGAAACTGCTGAGCGCGGATTTGAAAGCGTATGGCCAGGAGATCACGAAACTACTGCCAAGGGTACTTAAGGATACGTCGAAGATTCCTAAGGAAGTATTGGATCAGCAGTCTGAAATCCAGGCATTGGATGAGAACCGCGACATGATCGAAAGCGAGTTTAAAGCTTCTCTTGAGATTATGAATGCGGAGCATAGCAAACATCCCAAGGCGAAGAACGCGCTTCCGGGAAAACCCGCGATTATCTTGGAATAAGCGGTGTTTAGAGTTTTTTCCCACACTTGTTACAAAACAACGCATCACTATCATGTCCGCCTGCAGAGCAATATCTGCAGACCTGGGTGGTTACTGTACGAGATTTTGCCTTTGAAAGCTCCACAGAAACGATTCCCGTAGGAACCGCAATAATCCCATATCCGAGAATCATCAGGAGGGAAGCTAAAAATTGACCGAGCGGTGTTTGCGGTGAGATATCCCCATAACCTACTGTTGTCATCGTGACAACCGCCCAATACATTGCAAGCGGTACGTTGTCATATCCGTGCTCTGGCCCCTCTACAAGATGTAAAAGCGCGCCTGAAATGACGACAATTCCAATAACCGTCATAAGAAACACGATAATCTTTGGCTTTGAAGCTTTGAGAGCGTCCAAAAGCACATGGCCCTGCTCGACGTAGCGCACCATTTTGAGGATTCTGAATAAACGAAGGAGACGGAATATTCGCAGTACTAAAAGGACCTGCGCCCCCGCGAAAAAAATACTGATGTACGAGGGAAGGATAGCAAGCAGATCGATTACACCAAAAAAGCTTTTCATGTAGCTGGTTGGTCGCCGCACGGCGAGTATTCGGAGCGCATATTCAAGCGTGAATAACACCGTAAAAACCCACTCCATGGCTCGCAACCACGATCCATAGACTAAACCGATAGAAGCCACGCTGTCAATGATTACGGTAAGGACACTGAGGATGATTGCCCAGACGAGAATGATGTCAAAGAGTTTTCCTTCAGGAGTATCTGCCTCATAGATAATCTGATGAAGGCGATCCCGCCACTGCTCTTTTTTTGCCATAGCGTGATTTTCAATGCTCGGAGTTTATAAGATTTGCTTTATCCTCAGAGTCACTCCATCTTCTTGATCTCACTTGTCATCGCTTTGATAATCTCGGGCTCGGATGAGGAGTGTCCTGCAATGCAATACTGCAATCGTGACTTGGGAAGTTTCTTGTGGAGGAGATACGCGGATTCGGGCGGGCACACGACATCATATCGCCCATGGATGATGCTCACGGGAACTTTGATTTTATGCGCGTTGACGAGGATATAGTCCTTTGGTAAAAAGCAATCATGGAGCATATAATGGCCTTCGATCGATGCCATGGCAACATAGAATTTTGGCTTCATATCCTTTTTAATTATTTTTGTGTTCGGCTTAAGACGAAGGAGCGACATTTCATAGAACGTCCATTCATACGCATATTTGTTTCTTGTCTTCACATTACTTGACTTAATCTTTTGGACATAATGCCTGATCGGATCTTTTCCTTTTGGCACAAGACTGCTGAAGCGATGCCATTCTGCAGGGTTGTGAAGCCGTGTTCCTCCGCGGTACAAATAATCGTTTTCCTTTCGTGAACCGAGATAAACGCCTCTTAGAACGAGTGCTTTCACACGTTCCGGATGCTTAATTGCGAAACATAACGCAAGTGTCGATCCCCAGCTTCCTCCAACGACAACTGTCTTGTTCACGCCCACATGGTCTAATATTTTAACACAATCTTCAACGAGTTTTTGGGTTGTGTTCGC
>CAZHJH010000084.1:2814-6141 GCA_964533475.1 uncultured Methanosarcinales archaeon | reverse complement strand
GATCGTCGCGCCGGCGAGCATGGTGGCCATGAGGCTCTCGTGGCCGGGAGCGTCAACAAAGGACACTTTGCGAATGAATTGCGTTTCCTCTGAGCATTTCGGGCATTTCTTTTCCGTCGTGAACGCATCCGGCTCAGGGCATTTTGGACATTTATAGATGGACGCGTTTGCGTATCCAAGCCGTATTGTAATTCCTCGTTTCAGCTCCTCAGAATGGGTATCTGTCCACTTGCCAGAAAGTGCTGCTGTCAGCGTTGTCTTGCCATGATCCACATGACCGACTAAGCCAACGTTAATGAGTGGCTGAACGTGGTCAGCATCCCCTTTTTTAACCGTTTTTTTGCGCGGCATTCTGTTCAGGATTCTCCTCCTTAGCTAATTTTTCCTTGCCTTCCTTGAGAATTTTAAGATTGATTTGCACAACCTGTTCGCTGACCGTGTTTCCAAAGACGGTTTTTCGCTGCTTCTGGCCGTGACCGTGCTTCTTCACGCCAACGCCTTCAATCGCGAGAATTTTCTTGCGCACAGCACCGGGAACGTCCCTGCGCATAGGGAATCCTGCCTTGTCTGACCCGCCCGTAATCTCAAATTCATAGCCTGGAAATCCACACGCATCCCCTTGAATTTTATCCCCGATCTTCTTCGCGAGGAACGCGTTTGCTTCTTTGTCCTTGACTTCTTTCTGATACGACTTTCCGTCTTTTGCCCCTAATACGAGTTTAAATCCTGCCATCGTAAACCTCCCGAGCCCTGCGACTCAGTAAAATTAATGATTATAGGAATCCTGGGGCATTTATAAATGTTGTGTACTCCAAGAGAGAAATAGATTTAAACGGACTCCTTGTAAACGGGAGTATGAGAGGGCTATGTCTCGTATCGCAGCATTTACGGAGACGGATTCTTGATGGCAATATCAGTGTCCCGCAAGTGAACCTTGAATTATGTGAGAATGGCACGTTTCAAGACGCGAGCCTTGAGGACATTGTGCAGCCCACATCACTAGACCTTACAACCGGGGAAGATGTGTTCGTGCTCGATCTTGAACATGTTGGATTGTTCAGGCCTTCCGAAAAGCAAACGGTTTACAGGAGTCTTCTCGAGCTTCCCAGGTCTAAGCGCATGCGCTACTCACTCACAAATGGCTTTGAGATGAAGCGCGGCTTCGGATACCTTGTTCCCGTACAACAGAAGATTAGGACTTTGCCAACGGACTATTTGCGCTATTCCCCAAAAAGCAGCACGGGCCGAGATTTTCTTCACTCACGATTGCTGACTGATTTCATGGACAGTTTTAATGAAGTCGCAGACAATGGCCAGAGGGAACTTAGGGAGTTATGGTTATTCCTCACGCCGCTTGCGTTCGACCTCGTGATCGGGCCGGGCATGGCGCTCGGGCAAACGCGCATATTCGAGGGTGTGGATACGGGCTTAACCCGCCTGGAGATGATCGCCGAATATGGAATGCACCGCTTTCTCAGATTGCTCGATGATCCCGGATATATCCCACAGATCACTCCAGACGGGATGCAGCTTCATCTTGACCTTCAGGGAGAGCAAAGCAATCATGTTGTCGGGTTGCGCGCGCGCAGAGTATCCACTCCTATTGATCTCAGGCGTAAGCATGCATACGACCCGCTAGATTTTTTTGAACCGCTCGTTACAAAAGATGGCCGTATAACGATTCGTCCTCGGGAGCATTATCTTCTTGTGTCGCATGAGTGCTTTGCCATGCCCGGGCATCTGAACGCAGAGCTCAGGGATCATTCGCAAGTGGGATTACGGGGTCCCATTCATTACGCGGGTTTTATCGATCCCGGATTTTCAGGACAGCTTGTCTTTGAAATCACAGTTGAGGAAAACTCGCCTTTAGAGCTCTCGCATAGAAATGCGATAGGGGGCATGATTCTGTTTCAGTCTGATATCCCGGATAAAGTGTACGGCGTTGGGATTGGTTCGCACTATGCCGGCCAGCTTGGGCCGAGAGTGTCAAAACGTTTTACGCCATTGGACACGAAGCGCGCAGCAAAGCAGCATGAGAAGCTCAGCAGGCCTGTGCTTGTGCAAGACGCAAAGATACTTCACGGATTGCGAACGATTGATGAAGGCTTTGAATTTTCAGACAATCTGGATGCACTATGTGGCGCTGTTGAACAGGGCATGGCGCATGTACGCTATGAGTGCGAGCGCGATACGCTCGTGCTGCAGCCAATTCCGTACGTTGTGTTTTTCGGTACGGATGGAAGAGTTTTCACGTATAAGCGCGCAGAGGAAGAGGACGCATACGGGGAAAAAAGGCTTTTTGGAAAATTGTCCCTGGGTGTGGGCGGTCACATTAAAGCGGCGGATTATGCTCCTGATATTCGCGGTTGTGTACAACGGTGCCTTGAGCGTGAGTTGCGCGAAGAAGTCTCCATCTCGGGAAAGAGGTCGTCTCCTCATTTTTTTGGAACCTTGTTCGTGAGGGATGATGAAGTGGATACCGTACATTTCGGACTTGTCTATGGAGTCCTCGTTGAGGGAAGTGTGCATCCCGGATCAAAAGAGATGCAGCATGGAGCAATGGTCCCTATTGATGCTCTCCTCCACGATGCAGATGCAATTCGACAGGGGTATGGCGCAAACGCCATAGAAAGCTGGACACAGAACCTCATCGCGCATCTTCCTGAAATGTATAAAAGAATTCAGCGATAGACGGTATGCGATGCGATCCTTGTCGCGTTCATATCCCGAAGCGCGTCTCGCTGGCTGTTAAACGCTGCGATTATTCTTTGCGTGTCATTCTCGCTCGGAGGGGAATATCGGTACATGATTTCAGGAACTTCCGTTCTGTCTCTCGCAATATACTCCCTTTGCAGTACTCTGCAGACGTCTTCAACGCTTTCCCTGAGCGAAGCATATTGGCGGAAACGCTGTCCGCTCTCAGCAACGTATACGTCTCCCCCTCTTCTTTCCCATTGCTGAGTCGCATACACGCTAAATACGTTATTTGCTTCACGCGCGGCTTCATTCGCGTTTCCTAAATGTGTTTCCTGGTACCCTAATGCGACGATCATTGCGGGATCGATGCCGTATTCCGGCGCGATCTCGTTCGCCAAATCGACGACACGCATCGCGCGGTTCCTTCTGTATTCTGATCTGAACATTTCCGGATTTGAATCCATAAGCTCTTCCACAAAATGTGTCAGATTATCTTGCGTTGTTGTAGGCCCTTCAGTAATATTCCATGGATCGCTGTCATTAAACTGGACATGCGCCTCCAGTGTGGGTTCAGGAGGCATATTTGGATCTGTGTTTAGGCGAGCTGCATTGTATGCAATGCGTGATGCC
>CAZHJH010000084.1:0-2804 GCA_964533475.1 uncultured Methanosarcinales archaeon | reverse complement strand
CGAGTCATGCGCGCATCATGTTCGCGCCAGAACTGATCGCTGTCTGAAGAAGCATGGCTATTCATGGCATTCTGCGCGGCATATGTCAACAGGCCGGCAAATGCGATTGCGCCTACTATTCTCTGTGGTTTGAAGCTTTTTGTCATATTCAGAATCACCTCTATGGGGAATAATCCGAATATTTTTTGCGAATCATAGGGAATTTATATATTTTTTGGTTAAAATAAGGCTAAATAGCGATTATTTGGTTAATCATGATATGTTTATGCTATGTATAATCAGTTTATATAAATTATATAAACCGTAGCGACATGAAGCGGGTTGTTTTTTCTTTCTTTTGGTATTGAAGAATGTACGTAAAATTCTATTCTTAATCTTTAAATAGTACTCCTTTTCGATTCTGCATACGCAATGCGCTAAGATGTTCTGATTGCACTATACTATTTACTCGCATAAATATTCACCATCGGTGCTTCAGTTCTATTCGGATTAGCCAATTCAGATCGCACATCAAAACCAACTTCTCTTAACATGGTAATTAAGAATTCTTGTGGTGAATAAAATTCCACTAATCCCCTTTCAGCATTACCCTTTTCGATGAGCCCTTGTTGTATTGAATCTTGAATTCTTTTTGCGGTGAATGGCTTTTGTGACGGATCCATGATCCCTAGCAATCTGGCCTTCTCAATATTATTTCTGAGATAGTATTGGTTGACTGCTTCGACAAAATCAGTATCCCTTACGGGATCAATTAAGGGCAGAAAAATCTTACCATCATTAACTGTAAAAGTGTAATGTGACGATAATTTGTTCCTCACGTCTTCGTCATTGTCGATTTCAAAATGACCCTCTTCCGTTAGGATAAGCCGATATTTTGCGCGTGGGGATCCAATACGCACCATACATTCAGGATCTCGTTCATCAGAGAAGTAAACATCGTCCAGTACCCCCCTTATTTTCTCAATATTTTCTTCGCTTCTCCTCATGTTGACAGAAGCCTCTCCTAAATGAAACAAGCCACCCGGTTTCAGAACTCTAAATATCTCCCGAAAAATCCTTCTAACATCTTCCGTATAGGCAAAAACGTGATGTAGCGCTAAAGTGGAGTCTACGGCGTCGAGACTTTCTTCCGCAATACGCAGAGGAAATTTGAAATTCGCTTCACTGAATATAAATCGTCTATCCCCAAACGTTCGCGGGTCTATCACTACATCGGGGTTTACGTTGACTATCGATAAGGGGGGAGATCTACCGCCCTGTAAGAGTTCTTCTATACTGCTATCAGATTTTAAATGAACTTCAGGAGTAAAGCTATCGAAAACCTGTTGGGAATTCAAATATCTATAACCCATACCAAGGATTTTTGGATTGTAGTCAAGTACGACTACATTCCCCTCTCCGACATTATCTGTGAACCACCTTGGAAAATAGCCATATGGTGAGACTTCCCCCCCAATACCAAATATTCCCAATGTCGGTGCACGCCGTTTCTGCAATGCATTTGCTATTTCTCTTAGCAGGTTACTATGGAGCTTTCTAATTGTTTCTATTTGAGTTATAACAGAGTACGTCGCAACATTTTCAGCGGTGTCTTTTTTCCCCATATTCTTTGTATGCTGTGTTTCTAACTTGTTTCATGGTCAGCGACCGCAATGAAATTTATGGAACATATATGTAATCATTTATAAATCTTTCCGTATTGTTACTACTATTTGGTGATTATCTTCTGTGATGGCGTCCCGCAGTGATTATTTATCGTAGACATCTTCCCTTATTTAGTCCCATCCCAATCTTTAAATAAATCAAGATTTTCATTCAGCAAAGCAGCATTTCCCAACTTCAACCATTTATTTTTTTCTGAGCGACGCAATTCCCCAGAGGATGAGGCATGAAGCCACATAGGATAGCACAATCCCTATAGCAAGAATGTCATAGTGAACTCCGATTATTGGATTTCTGATAAACAAGAATTGTGTCATTACGGACTGCAAGGGGGGCTGGGGGCAAGGAGCGACTAAGCACTCGTAGCCGTGCGGCTGTATAAATGGAACAAACGCGAGAGTGAGCAGTATTGTCATCACGATGTTTGCAATTGTTGGTTTGAATATGTTCAGTTTCATCAGGATACTCCTTACGCGCACGCATATGGAGTTTCATTCTTTGATTTTGACTCAAGGATATACGGACAGTCGCTCACATCTGTGTAATATACGTACTGCGAGCATGATCCTGTGACATATCCCCACACATCCCGGTCATCGTTCGTGCGCAGGCATACGCCTTCGCATTCATCATTCGAATAGCATGTTTTTCCGGCGTCGTTCGTTCTGATATCACAGGTGTAGCCGCAGTCAAATGTTCCATACTCATTTTTTGGCCCGCATAATCCTGGAACGGGAACCCAGGCATACCCTCGTTGAAGACAAGCCGATTCATTCAATGATCGCAATTCTGTGCGATTCGGTTGCTCTGCTGATTTTTGTTCTGTTAAAGCTCGACTTTGACCACATCCGATGAGGATAACAATGCCAAACAGCAGGAATGCCCCGAAGATGACGTACCGTTTTTTGTGCATGTGATTGCAATGAATCATGGCTATATATAGGTATTGATGACTTTTAATACAGTTAAAGGTTAGGGAGCGCTCATGCATGCGCATGTGCTTGAGTCTGTCCTTTTATACGCTCAGAGGTTTTCATGCATCTCTTTCAGAGTGAGTGCCATCATAAATCTGCTGCCATACAAAAAAGCGAGGCAATGGGAGGTGGGAAGGCCATACGATCTTGGATATCCAATCTCGGCGC
>CAZHJH010000083.1:0-6260 GCA_964533475.1 uncultured Methanosarcinales archaeon | reverse complement strand
TGCTTAAGTAAGCGCATAGGATACTCAGACCTAACGGAAAATTGGGCATTGTTCACTGGAATTATGACCCCGCAACACCCAGAGGACCTCCCATGGAGATCAGACCTCAACCCGAACAATGCATACACTGGGCGGAAGCGGTTGGATTTGTATTTCAACAACAAAAGGACTTACAACCCTATCACTATGGTGTCCTTATGATAAAAACAACGGATATTCCGGATTGGGTTATTTGAGGTGGCACGATGGAAAAAGATAAAAACACGTTGATGTGGATCGCCATTGCTGTGATTGTTGCAATCTTTGTTCTAGGGAGTTTTGGAATGGGCGGTTATGGCATGATGGGGTTTGGAGTGGGCTTTGGACTTATTTATATGTTGCTTTTCTGGGGGCTCATTATTTGGCTCTTAGTTACTTTAATCAATACAAGCCAATCAGGTAAGGCAGAAAGCGAGGATTCACTAACAATCCTAAAGAAGAGATATGCTTCCGGGGAAATCACAAAGAAGCAGTATGAAGAAATGAAAAAAGAACTGGTGAAAAGATGAAAATAGAGGATTTTGCATATATCGTTGAAACTGAGAAAAGTTTTGATGAAGCTGTCGTATCCGTGTTGAGAGCAGTAGATAAAAAAGGCTGGGCATTATTCCAGGTGTATGATGTGAGGGAAAGGCTGGCTGCTAAAGGATTCAGCCAAAAACCGCTAAAAATAATCGAAATATGCTCAGGTAAACATGCAAATCAGTTCCTTAACAAAAATAGATTAATCTCTCTCTGCATGCCCTGTAAAATCAATGTTTTGGAGGAAAACGAAAAAGTAAAAATTGTTGGGATGAAACCAACGATGATCTCTCAATTCTTTCCAGAAGTAGACGAGAAGGAAGCCGAACAAGTTGAAAAGGACGTGATTGAAATGGTTGATAACGCAAGGTAAACCGTGAAAGTTGGCATAATTTTAAACACAAACGATGCAGAAACATGCTGGAACTGTTTCAGATTTGGGAATGAAGCTCTCAAAAATAATCATTCTGTGAAGGTATTTCTTCTTGGGAAAGGTGTTGAGGTTGAAAGCGTAAAAGATACAAAATTTCCGCTGCTTGAAGGCTCCATTGAAAAATTCATAAAAAATAGTGGTGCCATTCTTGCTTGCGGAACGTGCTTGAAAATAAGGGGAAAAGAGGAAATCGGCATATCCCATATTTCTGCAATGGGAGATATGTTAAAAATAGTTGAAGAGTCTGATAAAATTGTGACCTTTGGATAAGCTATGTAATTCCAAAATCCCCTTCGTTTTACAGTTCCAGACGGGATTCCTCCATTGCAGGAAAACTTCGTGCATACTTGACAAGGAGCGGAGGAATATACACTGTCAACTTCTCTTGGTATTCATTGCGCATATATTCTACAATAGACGCTTTCGTAATCCCCAGAGGCTCAAGCAGCGCATACAGGCTTCTCACGAGCAGCCTCGTGTAGTGCTGAACATCAGGCCGTCCATGATATTCCTGGGGAAGCACGGGGCCTCGCAACGACTGAATATACGTAATATCCTGGCCTGCGCGGACTTCTACGCCCTGCGCCTTGAGCTGCTGAATGATTCTTTTTTGCGGAAGATCATGCGTGTATTCTGTTTTAGAAACCTTCATCCGGAATACAAGCTCCTCCGGAGGTGTAGAGGGAAGCCGCGCGACAGCAGAGCGCAACGCCTTGCCTATGACGGGCAGGAGCGCATACACGTCATCAACGGAAACAGCAGAACCCATGAGCTCAATGCAGCGTTTTTGAAACCGCTTGATACACGCAGGAGTGCTGCGCTGCCTGTACTCAATGCCCCGCATCTTTATGGTTCCGCTCCGAAAAACCCCGTAATACCGTGTGGGGACAGGGATGTCCTTGTCGAGCAGGCTCGGAAGGAACATCACCCACTTAAAAATGCCCTCAAAACTGATCGGAATGCCCGTTTCAAGAAAAATCTCATCACATAATTCTTTCACTTCCTTATCTGTGATTCCTTTCTTCTTAATATAGAGGCAATCAACGATGCCATGCACGACTTCAAAGCCGCGCTGCCGCGCCATGGCTATGATCGTGATCAAGACATTCCGGGCATACGCGCCAATCGCCCGGTGACAAGACGCCATGCCAAGCTTAAACTCCCTGAAGCGGAGATAGCCGTAGCTTGAAACGAGCACCCATTTCAAGCCAACCGCGCGTTCCTTATTCACGGCGCTCGGATTTTGCTTGTAGTGCATTCTCCTGTCAATAAACGGCTTAATGGTTAACGGGACAAGCCCTTTGCGCGCGTGGCTGATGACGACATCAATCCCCGGAGCAGTTTCCCTAGGTCCTTCATCGCAAAGAATCATATCTGCACTGATATTATGATTGTACATGAGCCACGGAAACATGCTTATAAAATCAATCTCCGCAACATCCGTGTGAAAACCGACGTTGGGATCAAGCGTTACCCCCACCCGGTCAGAGGTAAGCAAGTGCTTCATGCTCACCGCATGATCGAGCGGCTTTTCCTTATACGCAACAAGAAGATCCTGCCGGAGCATCTCACGGACGAGCGCGGCCTGGAAGACTGCGCCAAAACTTTTTGACACGAGAAGATGAAAGCAGCTTCCTGAAAGCTGGCAGAGCTCGACAACCGCCTCCACTTCACAAGAGCTCCCGATCATGGTTGACGTGTCAACGAGCAACCTGCCGTGAAGGTCACCTCTGTAGTCCTGATACCGCACGGTGCCATAACTGTAAAACGATTTTCCTCCTCTGTACTTCAACGGTGTTCGATCCCAACGGTGAAACGGGCTTTGAAAACCGTAAGCTAAAAGACGCTGCTCAAGATAGGGAAGGTAATAATACGCGCGGGGCATGCGGATCACATCAGGGTCTTTACGCGCAAACGCCTCGAGAAGTGTTATGAGAAGCTCACGCTCCATGCCTTCATATTTTATTCGATCAATCCAGAGCGTGCACAACGGCGGTGTATCCCCCGCGACTTCAATATCAAGAATCGTGAGCGCGGGAAACTCACGCTCAGGCAGCGCTTTCAAATCGTGAGGGTCAAACCAATCCCCGGTTTTGATTCCATGCGTGTAACAAAACATTTGCTCTGGCTTAATGTCCGCGTTATAGAACGGGACGCGATGCCTTGTTTTCCTCTCCAATATTCTAATCCATGACTCGAAATGATCCACGGGCAAAGGGACTTTTAAAACAGAATGCCACTTCCTGAGAAAATCGCGCTTTTTTACAGGGTAATACCGCAGATTGCATGCGTGGAGCGCATAGATGGACTCGGTGCAGTGCTCCATATAGATCACGGGCGTAAAAGGATATTCAAGCCTGTGATCCTCATGCTGCGTTTTCGTCCAAAGGATAATCTTCCCGTTGCTCCGATACGCGTCGATGAGACAGTGCATGTTCAATCTCCCGCATCCTTTTTTCGTGCTCTACTTGTATGGAGAGGATGAGAAACGCCCAGACGTGGATGCTGCTCGCGTTGCTGATATTCGCGACTCGCCGGAGGGGAATTTTAAGGAGCTCCTCGTACATGCGCATGTCCTCAGGACTTAATAACCGGCCGTACTCCTTAAGCTCGTGGATAATGTTCTGGAGCGCGATGCGCTGGCTCCATACAGTGTGTCCCATGATTCACCTCAGCGGTAAAGTCAACTGTATTGTATTTTTTGGTTTTATCTTCTTTATTCGGCCTCCTTGGCGGCCTCGACTCGCGTTGCTCGTCGTCGGACTGACCCCGGATGGGGCGTCCCCCCAGTCCGACCGGCGCCAAGGCCGAATTCAATGCCCTTCACGATAGGCTTCATTTCACCCACCTCAACGAGCTCGTCGCAGTATCGCTGCGCTTGTGAGCGCTGGAGCGGATGCACGGCAACAAGGACGTCATGTGTTTTTCCCAAATCACGGATGAGCTCCCAGGCATGCTCATACACGTCCTTGTTCTCCAAAGCGTCCTGATAATGGAACAGGCGATGAAACGTCGTGATGACAATACGGCTGCACCGCAGCTCGCTTGCGACTCTGAACGCGGTCTTAAGCACGTCCCTGAGCTTATAGACCAGCTCGATTTCAATCACATACACAGACTCAAGCTTGTCCATGAACACGTCCGGATACGCATGGGGGTTCGCGCAGTTCGCGCAGTCAAGGACAAGCACGGGAAGGCGCTGCGCGGCGGCGATCATCACGATATGATTAACGTCCTTTGCATTTCCCACAATCCCCCGCACTGCCATGACGTGGAAACATATGATCCTAATAAAAACCCACGGTCGGTGGTTGTCTAGTGGGTGTGGTTGGCTTAGAGAAGCTCTATTTCTGCAGCTTGAATATCATAAACAGGGGCAACCGGCTGGCTTTCTTCCAAAATACATAGTCAATTTTTTTTGCTGAACGTAGGGGTTTCGGTTCTATACAGTCAACTATATTAAAACCAGAGGCGAGCATATCCTTCAGTATTGATGAAAAGGGCTTATGGTAATACGTAACTTTGAAGTTGTCAAACCACGTATCATGAATTTTTCTGACAGTTAGATAATCTCCATAAACCTCGATCTTCTTTGTTTTTTTATTCCGTTTATACCCTAACACTCGTGACTTTTCATCCCCGCCTTCTGTAATTATTGCGCCCCAATATACTGGATTGTGGCATGAAAATAGAAATATTCCATCTTTCTTCAGCACTTTTTTAACTTCAGCCAATACGACACTCCAATCTTTAACATAATGCAAAACAAGACTTGAAAACACCAGATCAAACGTCGATTGCGGAAATTTTAACTTTTCCATATCCATAACTTTGAATTCAATGCCGGGATAGCTCTTTCTGGCGTAATCAATCATGCGCGGCGCAATATCAACACCAACAACCCTCCGCGCTCCCAACGACTTGATATGGGCGCATTCCTCACCGTTCCCGCAACCGAGGCACAGGATAGTTTTTCCGCGAACCCTTCCCAGAGCAGAATACATCGCTGGCTTTTCAAGATGGGTATGGGCAATGCCTTTTTTCCCCGCCCACACCTCAAAATGGGAGTTATACTCGTTTATTGATTTTTTATCTGTGGGCATAGCATCATAAGAAGTGAGATAGTTTATTAAACCTATTCCTCTTTATTTATAAAACCGTAACCTTTATATATACATTTTTTTAAGATTAACATATGCCCGAGCGTGATCCGATCTTTCGGCCTGTGGATAAAGAGGAGCATAAGAAGTTCTACCGCGAAAAGGCGATTGTCATAAAGATCATGCCGAGGACGCTTGAGCGTATTCTTTATGTTCTGATCATTGTCATCCTAGGGGGGATATTTCTATTCTCAAGGGGATTTTCGTTTGATTTGGGCGGGGAGGAGAAGAACGAGACCGTGGCTCCCGTTCAAGCCGCTCCGGAACCAGAACCCGAGCCTACCCCCGAGGAAACTCCTGAAGAAACACCTGTTGAAGAACCTCCCGAGCCGGAAGAGCCTGAGCCCGTAGTAGAAGGAATTGATACGGAAGGCGTGAGCGTTGCCATAGATGTCAACTATGAACGGATCACGAACACAACCGCGTTTAAAGTTAATTACATTGACCTCACGATCGTTAACGGGAATACGAGGGTTATCCCGCGTGTTGAACTGTACTGGTATGACTCCGCAAGCAATGAGCTTAGAAAGACATATGTCCGGGGCACGGTTGATTATCTGCAAGGGCTTGAGCCCGGACAGACATGGAAGCGCACTATTAAAGAATCAGAGTTGAACTCGAAATACTTCGAGAGCGGAGAGCCTGAATCGGAGACGTTCATTGCGAAAATCTATGACCGCTCGACAGGATCGCTCCTGAAAACCGGCCAGAAAGTCTACACAAATCTTGAGTAAGATGGCGTTCTCAGAAACCCTCAATGCAGCGCTGAAATCCATTTGGGAGATCACAGAGCTCAAAGTCTTCATCGTCATCGTGATTGTTGGAATCCTTCTCTACTTTATTCTCGTCTACCTCAAGCCGTTCCTTAAGTGGCTCATAACGTTGATGCACACAAAGAAAACAGAGCATCCCTATATGCCCAAAGACATTTTCAAAACTCCACACAAGGAGCGCAACATCGAAATCTATAGGGAGGATGTTGAATGGTCGGAAAAGCCCGTCTTTGCGGTTGCCGTGCAGCAGAAGTTCCTTGAGCGGTGCGGGTATGGCATTGTGATTATCGTACTTGTTGTTCTTATTGCAAGGAATTTTGTTTAAACACGAGC
>CAZHJH010000082.1:676-6492 GCA_964533475.1 uncultured Methanosarcinales archaeon | reverse complement strand
TTTTAAATAGTTACTAATTAGTGGTAACGTATGGGGCAGATTAAATCATTTGCACGCGATGTAGCTAAGGCCTTTTGGCGTGGAAAAGTGAGGGAATTCATAGAGAGACACCTTCCCGGCAAGAATGACGCGCATGTCGTATGCTTTCCAGGTGCTGAAATGCGCGAAGTCTTCGAAGTGTATGACGCGTTGAGCGTGCGTAGAAAAAATATTCTTGGTGTTGAACAGGACTCTGCGCAACATGACGCGCTGCAAGCCCATAATGCATCGCTTGAACAACGCATACGGCTGTTTCATGGGTCTGCACTGGAGCTCGCTGCTCAACCAGCAACCGAGCAATTCTCAATTATCTCCCTGGATTATTGTGGATACCTGGACAATGAGAAAATTTCAACACTGAGGGGTTTTATTGAGCATGAATGGCTCTCTCCAACTGTTGTGCTTGTCACGAATTATCTCAAAGCGAGGGAGGCTTCTGTTATCAAACAGATGCTAAAGACGACGGCACCCTTAGTACATGTGGCGATGCAATTGAGCGCGGAACAGAATGACGTATTGACAAATGCAGGAAACCACACGTTCAGTGGTATCGTCTCCCGGCTTTTGAGGAGAGAGGATGCTTCACTAGCGCATGATCGAGATGTTGTAGCCCAGTTTGCCCCGATTAGCCTATTCCACTCGGGAGGAGGGCCCGGGGGAAACAAGTTTATCAGAGCGTGGTTTGAAAGCTTAAAAGTGAAGCCAACAGGCCACGCTGAGATGAGAGAGCTGTTGTACTCAACTGCTATTAACAATCCTTATTTTTTAATGTTGCAGGACAGTTGTGCAAGGCGATTTGACTGCGCTGCGCATGAAGCGTTTGAATATGTGAGCGATTCAGGGCATCCTATGATTAGCGATTGCTATGTCTTCCGCCATATCCCACATCCTCTTGCTCATCTCCTCCACAGGGCTCTCAAATACGAATTTCAGCACGGAGCCCTCAACGTTACGGTTACAAATGATGCAGCGTTAGCGAAAGCCGAGCGGCAGTTTGCGCCCTATGCGAAAGAGCATCAGCGAGCTCTAAGGACAATGTATGAGGGTCTTCCACTGCAAAGAACGATTCTCAGGCCAAAGACGGTAAACCCTGAAGAAGATATTGTGCAGCCAGCGCGCCGGAGAGAGCTCCGAAGAATATCAGCATTAGACCACTCAGAGATGGAAGAATACCTTTCAGCAGGATTCACCTCTACTGAAGTCGCAGCATTGTATGATGGAAAGTACACGCCAATGCAAGTCGCAGGCGTAAAAGCGATGATGACGAGGAACAATGGGAGAAGTTAAGTCGTTTGTGAAGGACCCGGCGAAAAGACTGTGGCGGGGAAAGATTGCGGAATTCATCAGAGACCACTCCAACCGGGACGAGCGCAAGCGTGCACGAGTGCTTTGTCTGCCCGGACCGGAAATGTGTGAAATCTTTGATGTGTACGATCCTTTAGGTTTTCGAAGGGTGAACATCACAGGCCTCGAGATGAGGAGAGGCGCCTTTTATACTCTTGAGGAGAAAAACGAATCTCTTGAGGAGAGAATCGAGATTCGTAACGAGTCCGCATTTCGGCATTTAAGGAGAATCCCTCATAGCCCATACGATATACTCTCGTTGGATTTTTGTGGCCCGTACACGTGGATTCATGAAAGCACTTTTGCGCATATCTTTGCCAAAAGCTGGCTCGCACCAAATGGCATGCTTATCACTAATTTCCTCAAAGGGAGAGAAGACGCGCAGTGGCAGACATATTTGAAAAAAATGATGCCCACGTTACTACAGCTGCGCCAGAAGGCTGGATTGCGCATGGAGCAAGTATCAACCCTTGCAAGAGACGAACTGGAGCACATTCAAGAGGCTCCCTCAGAATATCTTAATTCTCTCTTTGATATGCAGGCATCCGGAAAAATACCGCTTGGAAACTGGAGGGATTTTATTATACAGCACTTCATCCTCTCTACAGCATATCAGGGAAGGTCATTTGACCAATGGGATACGTTTCCTCTCTGGTGTTCAGTTCTGGGCGATGGATGGAAAGGTTTGCTTGATGAGGAGATACAGCGGCAGGGAATTGTTGGCCCTGTAACCAGAAGAATGATGCTTGCGCACATCGCACCTGAGCCCCTGGCTGATCCGGCATTTACGCTGCAGATCATGCAGAGCTCAAAAGGCCAGTATTGCGTCGATCATCGGGCATATGAATACGTCAGCGACGCGGGACACGCGATGATCAGTGATTGCTTCGCGTTTGAGCAGATACCTCTACACCTTAATCCGTCCCTGACATCAAGCTTTTCATTTGATGCCCAGCATGGGCAGCCAAAATATAAGCTACATGATCGAAGGAAGTATCTTGAAATGACAAGGAAACTTGACAGAGCGATCAAGGATTCATATGAGGCATTCCTGAGAACGCTTAACCGTTTGCCATTAAAGCGCGAAGTGCTCTGTGCCGCTGAGCCCGAGGGTATTGCTGAAGTAACAGAGATCCCTTCTAATGGCGAGAGCCACCGTTCTGTCTTTACTCCTTCAGACCTTGAGGTCATTATCGGATTTATCCGCGAGGGAGACTCGGCTCCAGATATTGCATATGCTCTTGATGGCGAATACACGTGGCAGAAAATCGCTGCGCTTAAAGCAACCATCACGCGTGGCAACGCCGTGAATCTCTTCAACGTATGGAAACCCGTGATCCTCAAGCGCGACGAGTATCATTGCCAATATCCCGAGTGCGATACCACGCAGGAGGACAACCGGAGAAAGAGCGGCCATAATCTCCACGTCCATCACATTGACTATAATCATGAAAATCACACCCCAAGAAACATGATCACGTTGTGCACGTCATGCCATGCGAAAACGAATACAATTCAGCATGGCGCCGCTATGCGCGAAGTGCTGGAAGCGAGAATCGCTCATATTTACGCTCCTAAAAGTCCTATGGCAACACCATAACTTTGCAATCCGTTGAGGATAAACTGCACTCCAATCGCGAGCACGATTAATCCCATTACCTTCTCCAATGTTTTCATGCCAGACGTTCCCAGAAGCTTTTTAACCCGATGCGCATGCGCGAGGAGGATCCAGGACACGATACATACGGCTATAATTGCGCTGATCAAGGCGATATATGAGAGCACTGATTCAGCTTTTGATGCGATGAGGATTGTGGTTGTTATCGCCCCGGGGCCGCTGAGGAAAGGAATCGCAATCGGGATGATGGACACATCGACATCGCCTTTGAATTCCCGCCTTGATTGGGGATGAATGTCTTTGTGAAATTGATGGGGGTGGATCATCCTAAATCCCATATAAACAATGTAAATGCCTCCTGCGATCTGCAGTGCTATGGTCGTTATGCCGAAGAAGTTCAGAACTAACATGCCCGTAACCGCGAAGAGCAATAAGACACCGCAGCTGACGATCGCAGCCTTCATTGCCATACGCTGTTTTCTCCACTTAGGAGAGCCTTCTGAAAGCGTGACGAAAATAATCGATGTGCTTACGGGATTGACGATAGCAAACAGCGACGTGAAGCTTATCGCGAATACCTGAATGAAGTCTATGGCACCCACCTCTAAGAAACTATGCAGCGAATGAGTATAAAAAGATTACGCATTCCCTCGTATGAACTGCTCCAGCCAATCATGAATATAAGGCTCTGAACCTTCACTGGGATGAAACTCGAGACCCATCCTTCCCTCTTGCTTTCTCAATAACAATATGCCTGCGTGTTGCTGTTTATATAAGATTTCTCCCTTAACCAAGCGATACCCTTCTTGATCCAATAACTTCCAATCATGCTCTCTAAATTCAGCCATAGCCTCCTGTTCATGGAGATGATATGTTGCAAAGTTAAATCTTCCTGGACGGAGCAAGTGGGGGATCATGTGCATGTCAAATTGCGACTTCTCAGATTCACGTATACCCATCTTCTGTTCTAAACTGTGGAATCCAATGGGAATGTTCAGCTCGGCATCTTCGATTCTTCGGTGGTTTCTGTTAAGGATAATAACTTTATACCCGGAAAAGGGGAGTATTCTTCGTTCCCCACAAAGCTTCAAATATTCATTGATATGAGAAAATCTTGATTCATCGTAAGGCAGAATGCCCTCCGCAGCGAATGTGAGCTCCGCAACTCCATGTTGGAGTGGAATCTGCTGTGCCAACTCCATTGCGCGAGGCATGGAGATTGTCGTCTGGATGCTAGGCATACTATTGCAGGTGATGGTAAGCTATATAAACATTTAGCTACTCATGTGCACATAGCAACTCCAGAGCCGATGATGAGCCTGAGTAACTTTCCCTCATGGGATGAGACGGGCGATCTGAGGCGGAGAAAGCTATTCGTTATCATTTACGTCATTCAAGAATTATAAACAATAAGGTTAACGACTTCTTAGAATCGCATCGTATAATACTTCCGCAGATTCCTCAGTGCCGTAAACATCAAGACTATGATCTCCTGCGGGCCTGCGATAGTCAACAGGAAATCTGTGCCGGGCGATGATTAATGCTGCATTGGGATCAAACGTAAGTTCTGTGCTGTTACGCTCATGGATGGGTTTTCCTATAATGAGTATGTCATTTCTGAGGTCTAGGAGGGGAAAATATCCTTCGGGAAGCGGAGGCACATTAGGAACGCTGATAATCTCTGTTGAGGCGTGAGGTGCAACGACGATTGCTTCCATCGGCGGTAGAACTTGTGCAGGCTCTTCGGCTGTTTGGCTCAATGCTCCCGGAGCCATCCCTAAACAAAGAGCGGCCGTGGTTAATCCTGTTCTGAAGCCCATAAGGATAAGAATGCAGCGTTGTTTATAAATGTTGCTACTTACTGGTGACATTGTGAAAGGGCATTGGAAAAAAGCAATCTTTTTAAATCAGGTCTCCTTCTTTGCGCTTGGTGGAAGCATGGGAAAGAAGGATAAAGACGCTAAAAAGAAAGCAAAAGACCGCTCAAAAGTCGATGAGCGCGTAAAACAAATCAACCAGATCCAGCCTCCGGACGAAAACCCCTGGAAGATGGAGAATGAGCGCAAAATCGATGGGTTTCTCAGGCATGGCTTCAAGAAAAAAAGATTCACGGGGACGATCAGACAATGGAACAGGATGAAGAAGAATAAAGGCGTGCACTACTAGTATTCTTTTTTCTCTATATTTTTTTAAATAGGCCTTAACTTGTAAAATAAAATGAAACCAATACGGGTAGTTAGCAGAAGGAGAGTTTATCAGGGATGGTCTACATTGTACGTCGACGATCTCGAATTAGAAGGCAGGCCAACTACATACCCCCCTGAAGTCGTGTCCTTAAATAGTGCATTTGGCGTTGCTGTGCTTCCCTTCCTAGACCAGGATACCGTGCTCTTGCTCCGTCAATATCGTCATCCTGTACAGAGGGTTCTTCTTGAAATCGTGCAAGGCGGTGGTCATGACAATGAGACGCCAAAAGATGCTGCTCTTCGGGAGCTTTTGGAGGAAACGGGTTATACTGCTGAATTAACGCATCTTGGCACGATGTATCCTCTGGCTGGATTCGCTGCGCACGCCATAGAAGTGTATGAGGGTCACGCAATGCGAAAAGTGGCTGAGGCCGAGCAGTTGCCGGAAGAGCGTTTTGAGATCGTGACAATGCCGTATAAAACCTTAGTAGATCAGATTGCCGCAGGCGAACACTGCGAGAGCACGCTTGCGTTCGCTGTGCTAAAGCATGAGCTAACGCGGCGTTAAGTGATTAATAATGTGCCCGCCTCCATGGCAGGCGACGGGCATTTTGCTGCGCAAAATGCCC
>CAZHJH010000082.1:0-666 GCA_964533475.1 uncultured Methanosarcinales archaeon | reverse complement strand
GCTTCTCAAAAAATATGTTCTAAGAACAATGCCCACGCTCACGCGTGGGCTGTATACGCACCGAACGTTCCGCAATCACGGATCATGCGTACGTGAGAGGTGCGCACGATCACAGATTCACGTCTTTATTTAAAGATTGTGAACGCTCTTCGCCAATTCGTTAAGAAATCTCTGTCGTTCATCCTCAAGCACTTTCTGATTCCTTATCTCATATGGTCGTCTACAGTATCTGCACCTCAAATTTCCATCATAATAAAACTTCGGAGGAACGTCTTCCGTAATAACGCGCGTGATACAGGTATCATTCTCGCACAGTAGATATACGTATTTGTCCTGCACAGCGCGGTCGCGAACAATATTTATCGTCGGTTCGGGCGAAATGAGCGCGATCGTTTTCAAGTCTCGCTCCGTCAGCGCATCAAGGCTTGTTTTCAGGAATGATTTTGCACCCCAAGTTGCGGCGATAACTCCCGCTCCCCGATTTACGAGTTCAAGCGCATCCGCAATTTGTTGGGCAGTTCCCAGTCTCAGATGATCTAAGCAGATTCCCGATTCAATCAACCCTACAAACTTTTCTCCAACGAGTTTTCCTGAAGGCGCGCGATAAATGCGATTGTTTCCGGACTGAAGTTCGTGAGGAAGTTCCCCAGAAAAAAGTGCGTGCGG
>CAZHJH010000081.1:3479-6615 GCA_964533475.1 uncultured Methanosarcinales archaeon | reverse complement strand
TGCCCTCTTCTGCTCAAATTTATATCAATAATGCGTCCCAAGGATATACTCCTAGAGTGTTTAACAAAATAACACCGGGAATGTATAGTTTAAAACTTACAAAATCAGGATATCAAGACTATGTCACTACGAGAAACATTTCAGCTGGAGTATATAATTTCAGCTTTACGTTGATTCCCCTTCCACAGATCAGCACCGGAAATCTCCACATTACCTCAACTCCGAGTGCAGCCGCCGTATATGTGGATAGCCTGAGTAAAGGGAATACTCCAAAAACCATCTATAATTTGACGGCGGGAAGCCATGTGCTGATGGTCAAAAAGACGGGTTACCAAACGAGTATTTCCACGGTTTCCATCACTGCGGGATCAACAACGAATGTGAGTATACTATTAAAATCGATAGCCAATCAGACGGGAAGCTTATTCGTGACTTCAACCCCCTCTCAAGCAACGGTGTACGTGGACAGTGTCACGAGAGGACTGTCTCCTCTTAACATCACCGGACTTTCTGCAGGGGGCCATATTGTGCAGTTGACTAAGTCAGGGTACAAAGCCTACTTGGAGAATGTCACAATAAATGCAGGAAGCAACGTGTTGAATGTTAGTCTTACAAAACTATCAAATTCGACAGTGTAAAGTCACTTTTTTCTTTTTGTTTTGCCTCTTATGGTATTGATATTCCTTTTCTATTCAGACATGTCTAACTCCCTAAAAACTCACTTGCCGTAACAATTTTCACTTTGGCAAATTCTTTCAATTTGAGCAGATGCGAGTCGCCGCTGATGAGATAATGGGCAGTTCCTACAATTGCCGTCTCCAGAATTGCGTTATCATCTGGGTCTTCCGCGATACTATGCACTTTACCGGCGATATCAACGATCGTTGCAATCTCAAGAACTAGTGAGATAAAAGTTGCTTTTTGCTCCTCGGTAAATTCGAATTTTGGATACTCCATTACTCTCTTTAATTCATCAATCTGGTTAGGAGAAGTTACTAACTCTAATTCACCATGCAGGCATTTCTCGAAAATAACTCTTGGTTTCCCCTGCCAGCCAAGAGCAGAAATGAGAAGATTTGTGTCTAAGAGGACCTTCGTCTTGCCCATGCGACAGCCTCATTAACATCTTCCGGAGTCACTTTTTGTTTCTTGAACTGCTTCTCAATTTCTTTCGATAACTTTTGGAATTCAGCTTTTACGTCAGGCATTTCTACTTTCTTAAACAATATTCCTCCTTTTACAGGAAACGGGACAAATCTATCCCCCGGAGTAAACCCCTCATCTATTCTTATCCCTTGAGGAACTACTAATTGCCCTTTTGGACTCATTTTCACGAGATCAGTACCCATTTTATTCTACCTCCAATCTTTGTTAAACAGTTTAACTGTTAAACTATATAAACCTTTCGACACAGTCTGTTGAAGGTTAAGCTTTAAATAATAGCGAATCTGGATCCACGTTGAGATGTGGCCTTTTCATAAAAAGAAAGCAGAGGAGCAGTCAAAGCAGGCTGCGGACGATGATGAGGAGGAAGAAGGAGAAAAACAAATTCCCCAAGATGCTGCTCTTGGACAGAAAGTTGAGTTGATTCAAGCAGACATCACCAAGATAACAGGAACGCTTGAGTCGCTTAAGGAAATGCGCAAATCCACGACAGAGCGATTTGGCACGATGAATGAGCAGATTGGAGAGCTGCGCGGCCAAGTGAATGACACGCAGCGTACTGTGGGCATGATTGAGGTTAAGGCTACAAAAGCAGCGGATCTTGTTGAGAGCGTGCATCCTGACAAGCTTATGATCCAGCTGCAGAAGGAAGACGGCAAGATTGAAGGGTTGCGCGGAATTCTTGAGGCTAAAGAGGAAATGCTCAAGAATGTCATGGACCAGCTGAAACGCATGAGAGACCAGATGGGGCTGTATCGAGGCATTGAGCAGGTCATAAAACTCAACGAGGAAGTGAAAGACGAGCTCATGAAAGTGAAAAAAATCACGGCAACGGTTGAACGGCATGCAGATCGCGTTGAGAATGTCTTCATAGAATCGCAGAAAAGCTTTGAGGCGTTCAACACATTCGCGGATAAGCTCGAAGCGTTGCGCTCCGACTTGAAAGAGCTCGGCAACAAAGTGGACAAGCTCGAGATTGCGAATGCGACATTCGTGAAGAAATCGGAGTTCACGGAGAAACTCTCCATTATTGAAAAATCCGATAAGGACGCGAAGAGAACGCTCGCTGAGCTTAAGGAGATTCATAAGAAGATTGATGAGCGGTTTGCAGAACTTGCTGCGAGGGTGCGCGGTGAATTCAACTTCCGCATAGAAAAAGCAGAGTTATTATCACATGCCGTCGAGCGCTTGCTTGAAGAGAATCCCGTGTTTGCGCAGGGATTGAAGCTTCAGGAGTATTTGCATGATCATATCGGAAGACCGGCTACAAGCGCTGCGGAAGCAAAAGGAGCTGCGCCTGATCCGAAAGTTGTCGAGGGCATGACGCCGGTGAAGTAGTAAGGATCCTCTATGCTCAATACATCAAAGAAAAATTATGTTCTCATTTGTCCAAAGTGCAGGAGTACGGACGTCGGAACGGACTATTCAAACCCGTTGACGGTCATGACCGGATTCATGTTTAATTCAAGGAAATGCAACGCTTGCGGATACAGCGCAAATTATTTTCCCGAAGTTGAAATTGGGAAAAAAGGATTTAAAAAACTGGCTGATAAAAAAAGAAAACAGATCAAGCACTGCCGAAGCGCGCGGGCCAAATAAAGCAAAAAGAATGATGCCCGTAAAGTCAGGGCTTATAATTCTGATTGGATGGTTTATTGAGGCGGTGTTAAAATGTGTGGATTGAGAAACTACTAGAAGCTCTAAAAACCCACGCTCATCGCACTATATTCTCTTGCTGTTCACGGTTGCTTCCATCAACAGCGCTATTCAGGTCAAATAACGCATCAAATTCATTACCGGTTTCAAAGCGATAGGGCCTTCTGCCGTTTTGTTTTCGTCTCATGCTGCTCCCCCATTTAAGTCTTCATTTTATTTTGGCTGTATGCGTTTTCTTCGGTTATGAGACTCTCAAATCGGTCTAACCTCCAGTTGTAGAGATTTCCCACTAACAACCGATTGTACCCGTTGTTTT
>CAZHJH010000081.1:2826-3469 GCA_964533475.1 uncultured Methanosarcinales archaeon | reverse complement strand
TTTCTCCCCACATTATGTCGTACATGGTGGGAATACTATGGTGCTTTTCCCAAAATGTTACTCTAAGGTCTTTAAACAACAGTTCTTGCTCAACTTCATTCACCGTTTTTGTATGCATCTTCACGCCTCTTGTGCTTCTTCAATTAATGACGACGGATTCGTTTCCATCCGATTTTCTGCTTCTCAATGCAAGCGCAGGGAGGTCCGCTATGACACCGTCCCTGCCCTGCGGTTGTTTGGATTCTTTATGTACGTGGGTTCGCTTCATTTTTTCTAGGTATTCTATTCGCTTGGTTTTTCACAAAAAGGCATATGGTCCCTTTTGTTTTAACCATGCCTGTTTTAATGGAGGCAGCTATAACTGCGTATGGTAGTAGAAATCAATCAAACAGTAGGAGATCGTTGTTATTAATCCAATAAAAACTCGGCGGTAGGGGTTTCTTCCTTATCAAGAATGATGTTTAACAGACCCACGTTACTTTCTTTAATGATTCTATCCACTGCAAACGGGTAGACCCTCACGATCTCAATCTCCTTAGAGTATTTTGTCTGTAATTTCATAAGGTATCTGTCTTTTTGCTCCATATTCCTAAACCCCATAACCAGGAGATGGGAGATCCCTGACTCAGGAATGCGATATGCA
>CAZHJH010000081.1:1761-2816 GCA_964533475.1 uncultured Methanosarcinales archaeon | reverse complement strand
TTTCTAATATATTCAGAAATTTGATCTTTTATATATTTTTCTCTGACTTGTTTAGTGAACCGGATCCCCAGAACACCCTATGTTTCAATACCTACCTTTTTAAAATCTATTATGGGCATATACCCTTTGATAATCCCCACTTCTTCGAGCTTGTGCCTAATCTTAAAAATTGCCTGTTGAGAAAGCCCCATTTTTTTGGCGATCTCCAAATCGGGAATTTTAGCCTGCTCAATAATCCTTTTGAGTACGGTTTGCTCGTTCCTCGTCAATTTTGGAAAGGCAATATCGGGTTTTTCCATCATACAACTATGGGATTTGCAGTATATAAAGGTTCCTTGTTTGCAGGAGCGGGGCGGACCGAAACACATACGCGCTCTCGGACAATCCCATTGCACCGCAACATTTTTATACTAATAACTTACAAATGTATAAATAATACTTACAAATGTATAAATCAAAGGAACTTGAAGCGCTGCGCGCGCGGATTGAGCAGTACGCAGCACGGCATCAGGTTAGCGTAGACCGCACGCTCGTTCTCTTGCACCATGAAGTGCTCGTTCCCGTCGGTGTTTTTCGCAATTTAAGCCCACTAGAAGCAGTTGTCGTGTATACGCATGATCACCACAACCTTTCGTTCACCGCGATTGCAAAAAAGCTTGAGAAACAAATACCCGCAGTGTGGACGGCGTACCAAAATGGAAAGCGCCGTTTTCGCTCGCCGCGCGCTTCCCCCTACTCAATTCCTATCACAAAGCTGCGCTCCCGCACGCGCAGCATTCTCGAGCTTGTCGTCTTCTATCTGCATGATGAAATGAATTTACGATTCGTCGACATTGCACACCTCATGAACAGAGATGAACGCACGATATGGACGGCGTATGACCGCGCGAGGAGGAAACGATGAATAAAAAACTATTCGTCCTCACGTTGATCTTCCTTATAGCTGTGCCTCTCGTGTTCGCAGCTGTCAGAAACGAAAGCAATATCAGTTTAGGATTCAATCTTGATCAGGGAACGCTGAGAACCCTGAACGAAACAGGAATCCAGTTTACATC
>CAZHJH010000081.1:0-1751 GCA_964533475.1 uncultured Methanosarcinales archaeon | reverse complement strand
TACGATCAGTGACATTACCCCAAGCCTAATACCGCTGAGGATTATAGACACGAGAAATCTCTCAAAGCTGAAGTGGTTCACAACCGAGCCCGTGTGGAGCGCGGCAAGCGTTGTGCTCAACAACACGCACGGCATGATTGACTTCACGAGCGCGATCGATCTCAGTCATGTTGCGACATTGAATCTGGACAGCGAAGTCAATATCAGTGCGCGCCGCGTGCAGCTTAATCAGACAATGATCCCCGAGCTCAACAGTCCTGCGCGCATTACCATCAGGGGAGTGCAGTACTCTAACGTGCGCATCCTCAAAGACGGAGCAGACTGTGTGAACTGCACGGTGATAAGCTACAGCGCAACTGATGTTGTCTTTGACGTTCCGGGATTCAGCGTGTATGAAATTGTCAACGGAAGCGCGGTCCCCGCGATCAGAGTATCGAAGGCCGTGAATGTCCAGAATGCTTCGATGACTGTTTCGGGAGAGCTCTACAATGGAACGTATCCGCAAGGTATTACGATTGACATCGGGAACGACAACAGCGTTGAATGGAGCTATCCGGGCATGCTCAATACGACGCAGACGTTTGCGAACTTCAGCCTTGTACTGAGGAATGCAGTTCCTGATTGCACGTGCGCAGGCTGCCACAGCACAGACCTTGCATGCCTCGTTGACATCATTGTCAACACGACAAGCCAAGGGTCTATAAAGTTGGGAGCCCTCAATATCACGCAGGAGATCCGCAACGTCTCGATCGAGATGAATGAGAACACGACGCTTATAGATCTCAACGATTATTTCTATGACCGCGATGATGATGTGCTCACATTCAGCGGTCTTGGGAACCAAAACGTCACTGTGCACACAAATAACGCCACAGGCATTGCAACATTGATACCTCCAATTGGATTTACGGGGAATGACACGGTCGTCTTCACGGCCAATGACAGCATCAATACGACGAGGAGCAACAACATTACGATTAACGTCTCTGATACAAAGCCACCCGCATGGAGCCTGAACGCAAGCAATGCCACAGTCGTGCTTAAAAACCGGGCAGTACAGTTTAACGTCACGTGGGCGGATGCAAGCGGGGTGAATGTATCCGTATTCGCCTGGAACGGCACAGCAGCAGGAGCTGTGCAGAATGACACGGCACTGAGCTGCAACGGCGCAGGAACATGCGTGCACTCCATCACGAAAACTATTGGTGTTGAAGGCGGCTCAACCGTGTGTTGGAAATTCGCGGCAAATGACACCGCTGGACGCTCGAACCAGACGGATCAGTGGTGCTTCATGACAACAAACGCTGCGCCCACTCCTGTCTCAGTCACGCTCAACACTACAGACTATCCTTATAATACAACGCACGCGAATCTCACGTGCTATGGTCAAGCTAGCGATGACGATACGACAACGCTTACTGCATACTGGAGATGGTATAACAACAGCATCCTCTACTCCAGCGGCTCAACATCTGTATCAAGTGGCGCAGTGACGAACATTACGGGATTAAATCATACGGTTACGAATATCTCGGATGAGTGGACGTGCGGCGTCAAGTTTAGTGACATCTCAACCAATACAACGGAAACTAATGCTTCATTGACCATAAATGCGAACCTCGCACCCAATATCACGATGATCTATCCCCACACGAATGGATCGTTTGTCACGAATCTCTCAGGCGGGGCAACATTCACGATTGCCGAACCACTGAACCAGTATCTCAACGTCAGCGTAGATGACCGTGAAC
>CAZHJH010000080.1:4360-6665 GCA_964533475.1 uncultured Methanosarcinales archaeon | reverse complement strand
AGAATATTATCTACATTCTTGCGATAAGGGAAACGGCGACCCTGAACGACCGCATGATCTTGTTGGAGATCACAATAAGCTCGAATGGGAAGTTCTCCAGGGGATGGCTCTGCAGTACAGGTCCCAGGACAAAGCTTTTTTTATGCAGCAGGTGCTCCCCTCCATCAACTTGCATCGAAGGGGGCAGTACCACCATGAAATCTGGAATGGGCATTTTTCAGAAGCGCCGCATGATGACCAACTTGTCCCAGCAATAGATGCTCTTTGTTCTCTTATGGAAAAACGTGGCTATCAGCCCTGCGTTGAAAATCCTGAAACCGCATTCGTAATGGCAACAAGGCGCACTCGAAAGGAGGGAACAACGTTTCGCGATCCGCTCCTTCGAGAAGCACGGGATCTCATGATGGCAGTTTCCCGACCGGACATTACCCGTATCACTTCACTTGAGGATATGCCCAACATCGGGATTCCTCGGGAGATGTATGATAGAATTCTAGAATGCTTTGCTGAGGCAAGAGAAATGCTCAAAGGGCATGGATATCATGTCTGAAATTTTGGTGGTTCTCAATAATAAAATACTGCCAGCCATGGCGCCGGTCGGATCCGGGGGAAGTCCCTTACGGGGTGGATCCGACGACGAGCGTAGCGAGTCGAGGCCGCCATGATGGCTGGCTCTCAAAATTAAAACCAAAAGGAACAATATTTATAAACGCCTCTAAGCTTCTTCTCCATACGCGTCGGTAGTCCAACGGCTAGGATAGAAGCCTTCCAAGCTTTTGATCCGGGTTCGAATCCCGGCCGACGCATCGAACGAAGTGAGGTGCGACGGACGGCTCAGAAACGCAGTTTTTTTTGTCGGCCGACGCATCGAACGAAGTGAGGTGCAACGGACGGCTCAGAAACTCAGTTGCTCGCTGTCGGCCGACGCATGAGCGTAGTTAACTTTTTTAGAGGGCTTGAAAACGCAGTTTTCAACCCTCAACGTGCCAGCTGAGTTATCAGCTGGGCCGACGCATTTTTCTGTAACCTTTTTAAACGTATATGCACTTACATTCTCATGGACGAATTCAGGGATATTGAGTTGACAGATTTCGTTATTGCGGTAGAAGACCCATTCAAAGTACTGCTTCTTGATCAGGATGCAACCCCTAAAGAGATCAGAAGGCAGTATATCACATTATCGAAAAAGTATCATCCAGACATGATAGGGGCTTCCAGCGACACGGCAGCAGAGCTTGCCCATAAGCGAATGGTTGCAATTAACATAGCCTACCAGATGCTGAAAGGAAGATATTCTCCAGAAAAGTGGAATACAATACTTGGATACGCCTGGGAGCTATGCGAGAATGGTTCAGAAAGAGCCATACACTTAGAAGGAAGAGGAAGGGTAGTTGTTACTCAAGATATGTCTAAATATTGGGTGTTAGGACCGTGGCTTGAGTTTGACTTTGGTCCTAACGACTATGATCCCGGAGGCTATCCATATGAGTTTAGGCATGGGATAAGTCTGTATCATCTTTTTGCGCATCTTGATCTCCTGGACGGTAAGCCAATGAATCCGGCATTGTTCAGTCCTCTCAGAGATGCGTTCAGCTTCGATTCCCGGCAGATGCTCACGCTTATTGAAATGGTGCAAAAGGGAGTGGATACGCAAGACGTTATGCGGGGGCTGCATGAGCCAACATGGGAATCTCTCTATAAGTCACCACTCGAAGCGAAGGCTGATGACGAATCCTCTAATAAAAGAGTGCGAGCTGCCCGTCTTGAATACCAATTAAATCACATTCTGCATATCTCATATGCTCCAGACGATAGCCCCGTGGCTCTTTCGAGAAAGGGCGGATCGCTCATTCTTGAGGACCATACCATCTCCATATTCACCGAAGCGGATTGCTTGTTGTTCGCAACACTCGTATATGGGAATATGCTCGCCCGGTGACTTCATATTTCTCATCGACGGAAACAGGTTTATAATACACATTTGCAGCCTAAGATAGCTTTAAATACCCTTGAAGTCAAAACAGGGTTTATATAGGCATATATTATTCCCATATGAGGTGATATCATGAAAAAAACACTACTGTTCATATCAATACTGGCAATATTCATTGTAGCCTGCACGCCGGCAGAACAGCCGCCCGTGCAAAATGTACCGGGAACCACACCTCAAGACTTATCCGGTGATGGGCTGAAAAAAATCAATTCAACGCAGCAGCTGTTAGAGATTCTTCAACAGCAATCCTCCGGCCAGTTGGGCGGGGCATTAGCAAAATCAGGGGTTGCTATGGATGCTGTGGCGGCCCCC
>CAZHJH010000080.1:0-4350 GCA_964533475.1 uncultured Methanosarcinales archaeon | reverse complement strand
CCCGTTGCGGCGAGAGAAACAGCGCAGTCAGCAGATGAATACTCTCAGACAAATGTCCAGGTTCAAGGCGTTGACGAAGCCGATTTCATAAAGAATGATGGCAAGTACATTTACATGATCTCTCAGGATAAGCTCATTATCGTGGATGCGTATCCTGCGAAGGACGCCGATATTATTTCAAAAACAGAAATTGAGGGCTATCCCTCCCAGCTCTTCCTTAATGGCGATAAGCTCGTCGTCTTCACGCAAAAAGACGAGGAGGAAATGGCTGTAAGCCCATACACGTTCGTTCCAGAGCCAAGATACGTGCAGAGGACCCATGCCCTTTTGTACGACATTGAAGACAGGGAAAATCCAAAGCTCCTTGAGGATTTCGAATTCTCGGGAACGTACGACCAAGCCAGGATGATTGGAGACCACGTCTATCTTATCACGAAAGAATATGTCTATTGGTATGACGGAGGCATTCCCCCTATGCCTCTTGTCAAGGCTTCAGGCACAGTGATTGCATATCCGGACATCTACTATTTTGACACGCCCGAGCAGGACAGAGTCTTTCATACCGTCGCGAGTCTCAACATTGAAACCGAAGAAGTCAATGCGGAAACATTCCTCATGGGATACTCCAACACCATCTACGTTTCAGAAAACAACCTGTACATCACGTACCAAAAATCATACCCTTGGTATGCGAGATACGAAAGCGACCGCTTCTTTGATGTTGTCGTTCCTCTCCTTCCAAGTGGTATTCAAAACAAGCTCAATGGCTTAGATCCTCAGGAAGACAGCCAGGAAATCACGGAAGTCCTTGAAGAGATGTATAATCGCATGACCGAATCTGAGAAAAAGGCGCTTGTGGAAGAAATTCGTGATGCTATAGAAGAATACGAATGGGAGCAGGAGCTCGAGCGCAGAAAAACCGTTATTCACAAGATCGCACTAGACGATGGGGATATTGAATACGAAGCGAAAGGGGAAGTTCCCGGCTATCTCCATAACCAGTTTTCTCTCGACGAGTATGATGACAATCTTCGGGTTGCGACGACGTTTGAAAGCTACAATAGAAATGGCGAAGTAATCTACAACAATGTTTATGTCATGAATGAGGATATGGAGCTTGTTGGTGAGCTTGAGCACCTGGCTAAGGATGAGCGCATTTATTCGACGCGATTCATGGGAGACCGATTGTACATGGTGACGTTCCAAAGGATTGATCCGTTATTCGTCATCGACTTGAGCGATCCCGAGGATCCGGAAGTCCTAGGCGAACTGAAAATCCCCGGATTTTCTGACTATCTCCATCCGTACGATGAAACCCATCTTATTGGCATCGGCAAAGAAACCGGATCTAATGAGTGGGGCGGCATCTCCACAAAGGGTGTGAAGATTGCCCTCTTCGATGTCTCAGATGTGAAAAATCCAGAACTAATAGACAGCGTTGAGATTGGTAAGCAGGGATCTGATTCAGAGGCGCTTCAGGATCACAAAGCGTTTTTGTTTGACAAGGAAAGAAACCTTCTCGTCATTCCAATTAGGGAAGTCCTGAACAGCTATGACGTGGATCGATATGGGTACAGCCGCCAGCGCGTCTGGCAGGGAGCGTATGCCTTTACAGTGACTTTGGATGGCATAAAGGAAAGGGGTAAAGTAACCCACTTTGAGGGCGACCAGGACTATGACTATTACTGGTGGCAGTATCCAAGCTCCATCCGAAGATCTTTATTCATGGACGATGTGCTGTATACGATCTCCTCAGAAAAGATTATGATGAATGACATCGATTCACTTGAAGACATTAATGACGTCGATCTCCCGTATAAAAGGGAAGTATATCCCACGCCGGTCTACAAAACGGTAATGGAATAAACCTCTTATTTTTTTCTTTTTAGAGAATCCCAAGGAATAGCAATGCTGGAGGAGAATACTGGCCCCGGATGTGCCTTTTGGGGGCTGTAGGATATGCGCGCTGGCACTGGGGGCCGGACGAGCAAAGCCTCCTCAGCACTCTTCAGATCAATCGTTCCTCTGTACCCTTGCGTGACTCCAAGGTTGACGAAATACAATCCTAATCCTTGGTTAATGCCATGGCCCTCGGGGGCTGAGTTCACTGACAACCGAAACCCCTTATTACAGAGGTTCCCAAGGGCATCCGCAGGGATTACCTCCGGGACGGGATTTTCGAATTCGATGACAAGAGCTTCATGAGTGTTGCGAACAACAGTGTAAATGTCAGTTCCCGGAATCGCGTATTTTATTGCGTTTCCCATAAGATTAAGGAGGATCCCATTGAGATACCTTGGATCAATGTCAAACGCGGTGCGATGTGTAATGCCGTCTGTAAACATGAGGAATCCTTCTCGCCGGTCTCTGAGAATGTCTTCAAATGTGCCGAATATCTTCCTCATGTAGGGTACAATTCGCTGGTGGGAGAGACGCTCGTGCGCTTGGTCATAATTCCACCCCTTCGCGCCAAAAAGGCCAACAGCACTTTCAATGACCTTAGCGGTCTGCACGTTTTTCGTGAAGTGCGTCGCGATACTGCTCACAAGAACTGAGACGCGCTCGGAATCACCCTGCTCTATGGCTTTGTGTAGCTCTCTCACGTCTTTCATGCCGAATGAGCTTCTTCCCGAAATAACCATAATCGGACTTTTGAGGTCGTGACCAACAACGGAGCTTACCATTTCCAGGAATCGTATGCTTTCATCAAGGTGATCGTAGAGCAACGCATGGTCCAAGATCTCTGCAAGCGTATCTCCCATATGTTTTATGAAGAGTGTCTCTGAGGGGCTCACACTTTCTTTTGGAATAACGGAAACCGTGCCAATGCACGTATGGCCGTTCAAGGGTGTTTTAGGGCAAAGATGGTAGATAAGCGTTCCAGATTCGTTTAAAACAAGAGGATTCCCGGGAGGCTGATCCATGAGGCGCTCTGTATACTCCACGGAATATCCAATTTGGCCGAGGATGCTTCGTAAGCCTTCTATGATGTCATCATTACTCCAGCTCGATCGTGCGAGGTTGTGAATCGCGAGGATCGCAGCTACTTGTTCAGGGGTTCCGTAGCGCGTAAGCTCCTGTGCCCGCTGAAGTGCTGTGGTGATTCGTTCTTCTAATGCCATAGAGGTATCTCCCGTGAATTCTGATTGCCGGAAACACTCAGAACATATAGAGAGATGACTCTAATCTTATTTATAAATCTTATGAAAACAAAAAAAAGAATTTAACTCAGCCGCTCGAGTTGAACGTCATCAAACCAGATCGTAGCCGGGAGCTCTCCGAACATGACATTTGCTCTGCTGAAAACGGTCACTTTGATAAACGCGGTGTCATCGACGGTATTGAAGCAGAGATGCTGTTTTTTCCAATCAAAGCTTGATCCTCCCAGTCCATTGCCGTAGTGTCGCGTGTTCGTGAACACCGTTGCATTCGTATAATAGAGAACAACCATGTTCGCGGCTTCATTCTTTTCCCCGTTGTACTGGCCCTTTGCGAAACTGGATACACGATAGCGCTTGTTGGGTTCAACACCAATAAAGGGAGATGCGAATCCTGCGGCTCCGGTGAGGTATTCCCGCATCACGACTTTGCCGCTTTGTGAACCTTCATACGCTACGGTTGGGTCTATGGCAACGCTTGCATCGATAATGCCCCAAAGAGAGTCTTCCCATACGCGCGGATTCTCCTCAAACCCACTCGATGCGACGACGGTTCCCGGAGGCAATTCCGCGCATGGATCATCGCACACATCACCTTTACCATCATGGTCCGAGTCTTTTTGGTCGGGATTGTAATCAAATGGGCAATTATCATCATCGTCCCATATGCCATCGCCATCTGTGTCAACAGCGATCTCTTCAAGCACAACATCATCATACCAGACATATGCCGGCGTGCTATTGAGGCTTGTCACGTTAGATCGCGTGATAAAATTAAGTGTTGCAGCCTTCGTATCCTGTGTCGTGTTGAAACAGA
Organism: uncultured Methanosarcinales archaeon; assembly: GCA_964533475.1. Classification (GTDB taxonomy): domain Archaea; phylum Nanobdellota; class Nanobdellia; order Woesearchaeales; family JAGVYU01; genus JAGVYU01. The sequence goes on along the minus strand of CAZHJH010000080.1, from coordinate 375 downwards.
GATATACTTTTTTCCAGTCATAGCTTGTTGTCTCAACATACGGTGAATACCACAAGCGTTCCGTCACATTATGTTGGAAGAGTGTGCGGGCACCGAGTTGGTACGGCTGCCTCTTTTTTCCATCAAATATGCCCTTCGTATACGCTGATAATCTGTAGAGCGCATTCGGCGTTATGGGAACTGAGGGAGCACTAACACTCGCGCCTCCATCCACATATTTGAGCATCGTGAGTTTCGCGCTGTTGCTTCCGGTTCTCGAAACCGTTGTGTCTCTTTTTCCTTCCCAGAAGAGCTCTCCCCAGGCAGTATACTGGAATGGGTCTTTTGCCTCTTCAAAGCTCGTGTCAAACACAATCGTTCCAGCAGGAAGTTGTG
>CAZHJH010000079.1:0-6669 GCA_964533475.1 uncultured Methanosarcinales archaeon | reverse complement strand
CTAAGGGCACGCCAAAATCTGTTGCGATATCCAGCGTGGATGTGAAATATCTCTTGTCGTCAAAAATGCGATACGTGGGCAGGAGCGTCTTTGGCTGCACTCCTCTTGGGAGCACTGCTGGTTCGTCTTTTCGCCTCACCCATTTTCCATTTTGCGCAACGTACACCGCGTTGTACTTTCTCAGCCTGCCATCCATGTTGGGGTGAAAACCTGGATGTGCATGTTCTTCCTCCATGTACACGTTGCCGAACGCGACCGCGATTCCGTGGCTAGCCTTGCGAACCTCTTCGCCGTACGCCATAAGGTCTCTGCACCATGCCTCATCCGTCCATGCATCGCCCAGCAGATACCCGCCTATGCACATCTCAGGAAATGCGACGAGATCAGCCTTCTCCGCCTTTGCGCGTTCAATCATCTCAAGCATCTTCTCAAGATTCTTCCTTGGCTGTCCCGGAAGGACGTTCATTTGTGCTAATGCGATTTTCATGGCCATCACCAAAATAGTGTTGGTATAACACTAGTACTCGCCTTCAAGTCCCGGTTTCGTTGTTTCATAGTGTATAAGAAACACTAACTACTATATAAATATTTCCCTATTTTCCTACGCAATAGCCTAATGCCGGTTAAAACGCCCGTTTATGAGCCTTATAAAAAAACGCGGCGCGGAAAATTCATGCGTTTGCATATATCCATTCAAATACTGATTATGGCTTATAAAGAACGTTTTGTATAGGTTACCGAAATATTTAAAACCAGAGCCACGCTTATACTCCTCATGTATATCCGAAAACTCGTGAAATCCGGGAATTCGAGCCTTGTTGTTGCCGTTCCCAAGGAATGGCTCGAGCGCCAACGCCTGAAATCAGGCGATCAAGTGTACTTAGACGATATTGGCGAGGCGCTAACAATTACCGTTAAGCTCCAGACGGAGAAAAAACCAGGGCGCGAGATCGTGATTAACGTCGATGGCAAATCCATTGCCACGCTCAAGCGCCAGATCAGGATGGCGTACATCAATGATTATACCACCATTATTCTCAAAGGGCAGGGCATCCCCAAGCTGTCCAAATTTATTAAAGAGCAGATCATGGAGCTTGTTGCGCTTGAGGCCGTGGATGAATCTTCAGCGCACATAGTCGCGCGAAATTTTCTGAATATTGAGGATGTTGATCTCAAACTCCTGCTGCGCCGCATGGATAACATCATTAGATCCATGATCATCGATTGCAAGGACATAAAAAACGATGAGCTCGCGGAGAATATTATCGCGCGTGACAAAGAAGTCAACAAACTCTCTTTTGTCGTTTTCAAAATCCTTAAAACCGCATACCTCAACAAGACTCTTCTGGCAACGATTGGCATCAGCGAGCTCGACATCCTGAGGTACTATCAAACAAACCTCCATCTCGAAAAGATCGGAGACCGCGTAAAATACATCGCAAGCCTCATCCTTAAACTCCCGGGAGAAAACAGGAAATCATTCATCCGCCTGCTCACGGATATTGAAACATACTACAAAGAGGCGATGAAAGTCTGGTATCATGGATCTCCCGATATGGCCGAGGGAATTGCAAAAGAGAAGGAAGCCGTTGATGTGGCGATTAACGCATTCCTGGAGAAAGCAACAAGCCCCGTCAACGCCCAGCTCGCTATCCATATCTTTGAAATCGCACACAACGTCAATGACATAACTAGAAGCGTAAGCTACCTGAGCGAGTGAGGATCATCAATATACGCTGCGAGAATGACATATTCTGCGGGTTTGCAAATGCGCTGCACAGATTGCGTGCTGTGTCCTAAAAACGTGAGCTCCTGCCTTGCCTTCAGCTTAAATAGCGTAAACTCAAGCACCGCTTCAAGCGTGAGGTTCCTAGAAACCTGCTCGGCGAGCGTGCCCTGCAGAAACTGCATCAGCTCACCAGTCTTTTCTGTATCCTCGACAACTGCGTTCACATGGCGCACGAGCGCAGCCGAAACCTCAAGGTGCCTGCCAAGCTCCCGCAGGGGAGGTACTTTTGCAAGGTCTTTGTTGAGGGCGTACAATAATTCAACGGTCTCTTCAGGGATCCTCGAGAATGCTATATGCCCCTCCGTTTGAAACGCGCCGCCCGTGGTATAGCCTCCGATAAGCCTCGAAACATACGCGACATATTGATTTGCAAGAAACGCTTTCGCCGTATCATGCCGTGCGGGAAACGATGATTCGGGCAAATACGGTTCCAGCGCCGTCTCATTGCGAACAAGTCCTAGCGCGCTGCGATAGATGTCATCAATGGGAATCCTGAAAGCGACTCCCGATATCTGATGTTGATACTGATCAAAAACCGCGCGCTGCAGCTCCGGCGTCAAAATGCGCCGCCTGCAGCAGACAAGCTTGAGCACTTGGTACACGATATCCCCTATTTCCTCAGCAATGTTCACCCGCCTTCCGTCAATGGGTTGCGTGGAAAAGCGCGAAGCAGCGATGTAAAACCTATCCTTCATCGTTCCGGGTAGCGCATTTGGATCCACCTTCGTGTGATACAATTGTTCAAGCTTTTCTAACACTGGACGTATATCTGCTGTCATGACGCGTGAACCTCTCAATCAGTTCTGATAGTTGCCGGACAACGGCCACAGGATCTTTTCCATTAGAGGTCTCCCCAGAGAGCATGAATGCGTTTGTGCCCTGGCGGACTGCCTGCAAAACGTCGTTAAGTTCAGCACGGGTCGGAGCGCAGCCTTGCTGCATGGACTCAAGAATGCCAGTGGCCGTAATCACATACATACCCTGCCGCTTGCACGTTGCAATGAGGTGCTCTTGCGCGAGAGGAAACTCTTCCTTTGGAAGCTCAACATACAAGTCTCCTCTGCCGATCATGATGCTCAGCGGGATCGATTGGTTCCGCGCCCCGGCAATGATCTCCTCAATGTTGCGCAATCCATGGATGTCCTCAATTTTCGCGACGATTTCTGGAGTGTGCGTGCTGTTGCATCGTGATTTGGTGCGCTCGATATAGCTCTGCAGGTTTTCAATGTCCCGATATCTTCTGACGAACGATAGCGCGATCGCGTCAATCTCGGATGCAATCGAAAATTCGATGACTGCTTTGTCCTTCGGGGAGAGCCGGGGTACGCACAAATACGCTCCGGGAATGTTCACGCCCATCTGCCGCGAGATCCTTCCCTCTCCTGGATCTTCGATCAAAAGTGATACTTGTTTAGGTTTCTTTTCGCAGACAACTGTGGATATTGTCCCATTCTCAATATAGACACGATCGTTCTCGTGAACATCCCTGTAAAAATCTTTGGAGAAATGAAGGGGTTCCTCTCCAAATCCAACATAGAGGATGTCTCCTTCATGGATCGTATATGCCCTGTCCGCCATGAGCCGAACCTGCGGCCCTTTGAGATCCATCATCACGGGAATGTCCGAGACCTGCTTGAGCATGCCTATCCTTTTCTCATATTCTTCGATCATGCTGTATGCGGTGTTTAGTCGCGCGCAGCTCATCCCGTGGCCAATCATCTTTTCGAGCACAGTAAGGGAGTCTGTTGTTGTGCCGAGCGTGCAGATGATTTGTGGTTTCATAGGGGCCTCATTTTTGTTTTTGCTATGTGCTCTGCGATATCTCTTGCATAGAGATCTTTAAGCCGTTCTTCCGCTCCAATGCGGTCGCAGACTTCGAGGCTTTTTGGCGTGAGCGCGCTTCGATACTCTCCCCCATTCTGCATCCGCTCTCGCAAAATGCCTGCGTGAAAATCAAACCGCACGGGAAATGTCCGCACAGTCCTTCCTTGCTGTTCAAAAAATGCTTTTTCCTTGGAGTCGACGGTGTACAGCACTCCAAACTCGGGAAGCTCGGTTACGATGTGATGAAACCATTTAGGATAGTTGTGATAGTCCGGCAAAGCGACGATGTGCGCAGGCTTTTGAAGCACGCCATCAATGCTTCCTATGATCATCTCCTCACGCTCTTCAAACGTGAACGGGTTTACGCACCACGGAGCAACCGGGCTCTTGTTCTGGTGATTGTACTGGCTACTTCCAACAGCGATGATAAGCTCATCAATGTCGGGAGCTGCTACAATGTGCTGCACGACATCAAGATGCCCAATATGAAACGGCTGGAACCTTCCGATGTAGAGTGCGCGGATCATGCGATTTCCTCCAACGCGGAGATGACTTCAGGAACAGTTGGCCGTTGTGTGTGGTCTTTATTGAGCATCGCGTCTATAATGGTTTTGCAGGGAGCTGGAATAAGCGCGTGCTCGCGCACGGGATTAAAGAGATTGGGAAGCCCATACTGGAGGAGCTCACTTCTCCTGTATTCGTCACCTTCCTTAAAGGAAATGCGGGCAAACGGATGCTCTCCCGTGAGCAGTTCGTACATGAGGATTCCCATCTGAAACACGTCAGATGCGCGATAGGATGTGAACGTGCTAGCCATCTCAGGCGTGATATACCGTGGAGTGGAAAGAAGCGATCGTACGGGCTCGGCTGCCATGCGCGCCATGCCAAAGTCAAGCAGCGTGCTCTTGCCTTCATGGTATATGATGTTCTTTGCCTTGACGTCAAGGTACAGGATTCCTTGCTCGTGCAGGTAGTGGATCACCTGAGCAAGATCTCTCACGACTCCCAATGCCTGTTCCGTTGGCAGGATAGTGTTTGGGCGGACAAATTCCGACAATGATCTTCCTTCGACGAAACCAAAGCGCAGCAGCTCAAATTCATCAATATGCATGCTGCCTAAGTACGGAACAATCGAAGGATGCCGTACCTTTTCCAGAATCTCTTTCTCTTGTGAATATCCGCTGAGGCTCGAAAAATCAACATACAGCCGCACATGTTCCTTCACAACTTCAGGTGTCCCCTCATGTGTGATAAGAAATAGTCCGCTTGCCGTGGGAAACAGGGGATTGTCATCTCCCATTTGCATTGTCTTAACGAATTGTTTTCCTGAGAGCACGCAATGCTGTTGAAGTTTCGATGCCAATGAAGCGCGTTCAACGGCCAATCGTTGGCGGTATGCGCGCGCGGTCTCTTCGGTTAGGCTTTTTTCTCCACCATGATACGCAAGGAAAAGCCGCAACGGCAAATTCTGATTGCCGGCTTCGGCCATGGCGCGCGCCGTCTCCACCATGGCCCCTTTGGGATCAATACCCAGCTGCTTGAGCTCTCGTTTAATCGTATCAAACGCCTCTTGGTCAATGACAAAGGCATTTCCTTCTCTGTAAAGGTGCATGTGTGGCAGTGCGGAGTGCATCAGGAATTGTTTGTAGTCATCAGCGCTGACGCGACCCTTCACAAGCTCAGGATATCTTCCGTACCAGAGTGCGTTGCCCATCAGCGAATCGATTAGCGGTGAATCGGCGCGTTTGAATCGCTTCAGCGCGGTGGGAAACTCGAGCTGCATCATAAACGCTGCTCCAACAATCTCGTGAAGCGACTTCTGATCGTGCTCGGAAAGGGAATCTTCACTCAGCATGCTCCATAGAGAAGCGGAAAGAGTGTGTATCGACGCTATGGAGTCCTTTGCTCTGACCCGTCTAAGCAGCGCATCGCAAAGTCCCGCTTGGTCAGTTTTCGATTGAAGCGTAGCCTGTTTCATGTTACCTCTGCTGCAGCGCCCGGATCCTTGCGTCCATGCGCTGCGTTACCATTTCCTTGCTCATGGTCGTGATTGCGATGAGCGACGCATTGTAGCAATTGTTGCTCATTAACTCATGTATGATCGATGCCTTTGCTGGCTCATCCTGCACGTAGCCAAGCATCGTGTCCACGAAAAGTGCCGCTTTGATGTCGTACACGGAATTCATATGCTGGACGTGCTCGCGAATGCGCGGATCGGCTATAGCGCTAAGAATCATAGTCGCTTCCGCAGCATACATCGGACTCACTCGTCTCAGATGAGCGTATTGAGTGTCTATTTGTTGATTGATGCGCTCATACCGTTGGACTCCCGGCCTGGCAGGAACATACGTGGTCATGCTCCTTCGCTCTTGGTCAAGATAATGCAATGCAATGCACTGCGCGACGACTTCAAGCGTCGGATCTAAGGATCGGTCCTGCCGCTCCATCGCCTGGGCTGTTGAAAGCAATTCATCAAAGACCGTATACTCGTTAAAGAAAATCGTAGCCGCGTAGTCAAGCGCGACAATGGCTTTAAAAAAATCCTCAGCTTTTACAATCACCCGCTTTTCCAGAACCTCCTGCGTGACGAGCGATTCCAGGAAGAGATTTTGCGCGGGATCGAAATTCACAGCGAAGCTTTTTTGGGAGAGTGGCCTGCTCTGCGCCAGCACATATGCAAGCGCATGCTCCGGAGGCTGCGCCAGGAGGGATGTAAGATCTACGTCTTGAATATTCGTTCTTCTCGTTCCTGCGCGTATGGCAGCGAGGAGCTGGTCGTCGCTCATCGTCCATCACCTTCAAACAGAAATGCCATGTCTGATCTCCAGCGCCCAAGCAATGCTTCATTCGTGGAGCACGTGCATGGCTGCTGCGTGGGAAGCATGCCAAGCCGCAGCTCTTCATTGAGCACATACTTCAGGACGCCTTGAACAGGCTCTCTGCCAAGCAGTATGGAGCGTGCCTCACCTTCGATCAACGCTCCAATGACTTGATTCGTCGTGATCACGCTTGCCTCGGGCGCGTAGATGCAGCTCGTTGGCTGATGGCCTGCGCGG
>CAZHJH010000078.1:1165-6831 GCA_964533475.1 uncultured Methanosarcinales archaeon | reverse complement strand
CGTTTAAGCCAAACATCACTGTCAGAATAACATCCATTCCTCCGCAATCAGGAATCCCCATGATTTTTGGCGGCTGGTATGACCAATCACAAAGTCAAAATCCCTATTCAGACAATGTGGGCATAACCCCGCTCATTCTTAACCGTGGCATTCCCCCAAACCTAACGCAGCTCAGGTATATGCTCGATTTTGAGTCTACTCCATATAGGGGAGCATCCGGAATTATATTGAGATAACGAGCGCTTTATTCAACAAACATCGTCTGCGGCTTTTTCATATACTTTGCCATGTGTTGCTGCCGTATAGTATCGAGCACAGCTAGATACGGATGGATCTCTTTCTCGATTTGTTTGAGGAGTTTATGCCCTTTCGGTGTAAACAACAGTTCTTTAGATGGATTGTAGTAAATAAGTTTTCTCTTTTCTAACTGCTCAAGGTTCTTGTATATCGACCGTGATTTTTTTGACGTGATGCCTGCTTTTTGCACGACTCTGATAAAATCTACCTTTGAACTCACCATCGCGAGATTCGGAGCTGTTTCTTTCTGCAGTTTTTTATTCGTATCCTTATAATACTCCCCCAACGCAAAGAGCATGAGCTTTATCTTGTTAGACACAGCCATAATGAGGCTGCAAAGAAAGTAAGTATTTATGCCTTTCGGGAAAAACGAGCATCAAAGCACCAGCTATCATGGCCATGCAGTGCAATTGATAACGCAGCCAGCATTAATCCAAAATCACGTACTCCGATCTCATTATAGCCGACAAAGAAAATGATGCCGAGTAAGTGAAGCGCGAGTAACAGAGCGACAATACGTGTAAACAAGCCCATTACGAGGAGAAGCCCTAGGATGATCTCGCCTATTCCATTAAAAGTTACAAACATGGCCATGCTCTGCTCCGGAACAAAACCGGGAAGATAGCCAAACCATTCTCCAGGAGCCATGATTTGGTTTGAGCCAAACCACAGAAATACAAGCGCAATGGCTAGGCGAACAACGATGGGAGCATATTTTTTCATGTCCATGCTTAGGGTCTTCATCAAACTTGTTTATATACCTACCGAGACCAAAACGCTCACTTTTTTAAATGCACGATCACTTTCAAATTGAGTATGGATCCTGACAAATATCTCATAAAGCCCTCCCGGATGGTAGACCTGGCAGAGATCCCCACTGATGATACGCGTGGCGTGACAAAGCCCGAAGGCAAAGAGCAGCTCGAAGCGCTTGCAGAGCGTCTCGTTAAGCTTCAAAATGTATTTTATGCGGATGGAAGCAGAGCCCTGCTCGTTGTGTTCCAGGGTATGGACACGTCAGGTAAAGACGGCGTGATCCGTGATGTCTTCGGTCCTTTGAATGCGCAAGGCTGCTATGTTGAAAGTTTCAAAGTTCCCGCAGGAGCAGAAACACGCCATGATTATCTCTGGAGAGTGCATGCGAAATGCCCCCAAAAAGGCATGATTGGAATATTTAATCGTTCGCATTATGAGGATGTGGGGGTTGTGCGTGTGCATAACCTCGTCCCGCCAGCGACGTGGAATAACAGATATCGGCACATCAAAGAATTTGAACGCATGCTTGCGGATGAAGGCACAATCATACGGAAATTCTTTTTGCATATCAGCAAAGAAGAACAGAGAGAGCGCTTGGAAGCGCGCCTCGCAGATCCTGATAAGCACTGGAAATTTGATCCCAAAGATGTTGAGGAAAGAAAATTCTGGGATGCGTATCAAGAAGCGTATTCAGACGCAATTGGCGCTACATCAACAAAACACGCTCCCTGGCATGTTGTTCCTTCAGATCATAAATGGTACAGAAATCTCGTCGTGGCGACGGTAATGGTCCAAACGCTGGGAGCGCTGAATCTTGAATATCCAACTCCCGATTTTGATCCGAAAAAAATTAAAGTAGTTTAGAATGAACGCTTAGATTTCTTCCATAATCCAAGAAAGTAGTCATCAAGCGCTGCGCATAAATCCGCGTCCGTGATGTGGAGGTTGAGCTTGTTCTCAAGTCCTGGATTTTTTAAAGTGATCTTGCATTCCTTCTTATCCCGGACAATAATGGAGAAGTTGTGAAGGGGATAAAACCGGATGTCAACTCCCGCGTCCTTGAAGTTTCGCACCGCTTGTTTCAGCCGCGGTCGTTTGTCCGTGAGAATTAATTTTACTTGTGCGCCGTTCTTGATAGCTTCCCTGAGGAAACCCAGCACTTCGTATTTGCTCTTGGATGTTTGGAATCTCCAGCCTACAATGTGAAGAGACTTCTGCGAGCGTGCGCAGAGCTCCCCCAAAAGCTGGTGTGAGGCGTGAAAGCCGTAGGAGAGTTCGACAATGTCCTGCGGCTCCGGGCGCTCCCGTCTCTCAAGCTGTTCGAGCCGTTCAACCGCTTCAGCGCTCGCCTTCATGAGGTTTTCACTTTCGCGATCCGCGAGAGTATGCAGCGCAATTTTTGCATCAAGCGCCTCAAAATAGCTCGGATCTCCCGCGAGTTTTTGCACAAGCCCTTTCTGCGCAAGGGTTTTAAGATTGGGATACACAGCGGTGATGGGCACTTTGGATGCTTCGCTGAGCGCCTGCGCTGTGGTTTTTCCGAGTTGGACGAGCGCAAGATATACGGCTCGCTCATACTTGCTCAGCCCCAGTGCCTGCAGCGCTTTCATTAATAATTGAGAATTAATAATAATATATAAATGTTACTATGATATTCTAGGGGGTATGGACCTTAAACGTGAACAATTCGTAGCATGCCTCATTGCCAGGCAAGCGGGTGAGGAAATTCGCAGGCTCTATCGGCGGCCAATCAACGTCGAAGAGAAGGCTGACAGTTCTCCTGTAACAGCCGCAGATCTCAAATCAACGGAAATCATTCTCAACGGTTTGCAAGAATACTACCCCCGCGACGGAATCGTATCAGAAGAAGCGAAGGACATTCAGGGAGAACGTACGTGGTATGTAGATCCTCTTGACGGCACGAAGGGATTCCTCTATCAGACAGGTCAATTTGCCGTGCACATAGGTCTTTGCGTGGGAAATGCTCCCGTGTTGGGCGTAGTGTACAATATCATGGGCGATCAGATCTATATGGGCAACGAGACCCGTGGAGTTGTCAAAGAGGAGTTTCATGCAATTGATATTGCTCAGTCAGCAAGCATGTGGGATCTTGCTCATATGGAGGGGGGAGGGTACACGATAGTGCGGAGAAGCAGGCAGATTCATGTTGTTCCCTCTGAGAGAGATGCTCCCGCCTTGGTTATGCGTGATCGTGTGCCAAGCTCCGGGGTACTTGATCTTGTGAGCAGGCTTGGGTCTAAAAAACTCATTTTTTCGGGAGGTGAGGGCATTCGCATGCTGAAAGTGGCTGAGAATGTTGCGGACGCCTATATCCAGCCAAAAGCGGCAAACACGTGGGATGTATGCGCTCCCCACGCTATTCTCAGTGCGGCAGGAGTTATTGTCGAATATGTGGACGGCACCCCGATTGTGTACGAAGGCCAGCGTGAGATGACGAAGCGCATATACGCCGCTAACTCGGAAAACCTTGCAGCAAAAATCAAAGAAGCGGAGAGAGAAACATGCCTGAAATCTACCTTATAAGGCACGCGGAATGCGAAGCGAACGTGAATAATACTGTCCAGAAGATTGTCGGCGGGAGGAAAAACGAAAGCCCGCTCACCGAACGTGGAGCGCAACAAGCGGAGCGACTGAAAGACCGATTCTATGATGAAGGAGTATTGTTCGATTTTGTGTTTGCATCAACCGCAGAACGAGCGAAGCAAACCGCTCAGATAGTATGTGATCGCAACATTTAACCTGCACAGTGGATTACTTATCGTGATGATTTGATTGAACTGAGCAGGGGATGTGCTGAAGGGCGTCCGATTGCGGAGGTCTATGCCCCATCTGTTTTAGAGCAAATACGAAACGATCAATATCGTTTCAAGACTCCTGGCGGGGAGTCCATTGAGGATGTTGAGAAGCGTATGATGGGCTTTCTTGAGCGGGAAGTTCTTGATCTCGACGGAACTGTCGCAATCTTTACGCATGGCCATGCGATCCGATCAGTATTGAGGAGATTCCTGAATTTCGATCCAGACCATTTCTACCGCTTGGTTTTGGGAAACACATCGATCTCGCATGTGTCCTACCGAAATAATGAATGGTTTGTGCAAGGCATTAATGACTGCGCGCATTTGGGCAAGAAGATGACAAAAACACGAACCCTTGTAGAATGTGCGATGGCATGAGTTAAAAAATAATCTCTGTGAATTATTTCTTACAGAAATCATACACTTTGAGAATGTCCTCAGGGTCTTCCCCAACCATGCGGGCCACGCTATTCTGTTCAACACGCCACGCTCTCTCACTCACAACCGCTCGGGCACCTAATCCATCTCCATTCGTGAACCATATGACCCTTGGCGCAACCCTCATAGAAGCCTGCAATGCCCTCTTTTCAGCATCGTGAAACCCGGATATCAAAGTGTCCACTTCCACCGGTGCTAAGCTGAGCTCGCCCCTCCGGTAAGCAAGCAATCTATCGATATCTGCTCCTTCTTCACCGCTGAACAACACCCGGTGTGCATATACAATGTCAGCTTCACGAACATGCTCGTCAAGAAATCGCGCGTCTCCATCAACTCGTTCCACAGCAATACCCATTCCATTGTGCATCTCAAACCATCCGCCGCGGTAATCATTAATGTCCTTAAAGTCAACAACGGAGAATCTCTGGATGCCTTCACTTGTCTGGGCTATAAGCCTCATGGGAGGATCCGCGCCTATCTCAACCACATGGTTAGGCCTCACGGTAGAATACACTTCACGCAAGTAATCAGCAGCTGATTTCATCAACATTGTAAGTGCCTCTCGCTTTAAAAACGTGAGGTTTTTATGTGGGTAATAGATTCCAGGGTATATGCCCAAAGCTGTCTTCCTTGTTCCCCAGATTGGATGTAATGATGTCGAGTTAATGACATTGAAAACTGTGCTCGAAAAAAACTCAATTCCCTGCGTGATTGCAAGTTATTCAACGGGGAAAGTCATAAGCAAAGCAGGAGTACAGTTAAATGCTTCGAGATCCATAGCGAGTCTCAGGCCAGAAGAATTTGACGCCATCATTGTTGTTGGCGGAGAAAACGTCGCGAGCCTTGCTGAGTATGATTGTGTTATTGATCTCATCAAATCCGCACATGCGTTGAAGAAATACATCGTTCTCCTCTGCATGAATGCTACGCTGCTTCTGCCCAAAGCCGGCCTGCTGGAAGGAAGAAAAGTGACTGTCTTCGAAAACAAGAACAAGTGGAGCCTGAAACAGATCAAAGAACACAAGGGAATTCTTGTGGATGAGCCGGTTGTAGTAGACGGCAACATCATCACATGCAGAAACGAAGAAGATGTGATGGGTTTAGCTGGAACGATAATACATATCTTAAAGTCCTAATCCACGTGTAAAAAGAGTGGGCGCATATTGGTATATAAACGATTCGCAAAGATTTTTAATGGATGTTGCATTCTCGAGATTGTGGAAATTCCCTCACGCTTTGAAGTTGTGCAGCGCGCCTTGATGTCTAGAGAAGACACAATGGATTTGCTTGATGAGACTATTTCGCTACATGAAAATCAACGCGTGGAATGGGTTACATTTGAACTCAAAGAAACAAACG
>CAZHJH010000078.1:0-1155 GCA_964533475.1 uncultured Methanosarcinales archaeon | reverse complement strand
CTTTATGAGAAAGATTTCACTCTTGGTTGGGCATCTACCCTTTCTCTGGACGCATTCTGCACGTTAGCATTAGAATGGTATACTGCTTTGGTTAATCCTTTAGAAATCAAGCACTACCATGGCATCAATTTTATTGGCGATACACCGACCGTAACTACCATTGATGCCCGTGGAGTACGGTCTACATCCCCCTCCGTTCATCCTCATGCATCTCCAGCGGAAGCCCTATCCTCTTTGTTTCAAATACCCGAAGCCGCATTCCCTCTTGATGCACTTAGCTCAGGGGAAATTCCTAATCTGGTTCCAGAGGAAACGGCGATTCTTCAGGTTAATACACCTGCTTTTAATCTCGAGTATTATTGCAAACCTTTCTTGTTTCCCCCTCAGCATGTAGATATTCAAAGTGTGTACAACCTTGGAAAACGAATTGCGAGAGAATTCATTGAAACAACTCCCTTAGGTTATGGCGCAACTGAATTCCACGAGCTGAAACTGCATCTTGCGGTATTGCTTGGGCGATACCCTCTGCACCCCGCAGACAGAGATTGACAGCATGCAATCTAAGCGATATTATTGTTAAGAACAATATAATAGCCCCGCTCGGATTCGAACCGAGGTCTCAGCCTGTCATCGGCTTGCCGATGACCTCAGCAAGGTCACTTGCTCGCCGCCAAAGGGCTGAATGATTGTTCGCGCATGAATCCGGGATTCACGTACCGCTACACCACGGGGCTGCAACGCGAAAAGGCGCTGCATTGTTTATAAACATTGTTGTTTCACCTCCAGAGACAAATTGGCAAGCTTACAGGCAGCTTCTTTTCCCTGGACAATCGCGGCCGTGAACGGATACCCGGGAAAACGTCCGTTTTTACGGCTGCCATTCGCCTGACACTCTCCAAGAGCATATACTCCTGGAACATTCACTACCCGTCCTATTGCGTCCGTGAGAATCCCTCCGCTTGTGTAATGCACGCAGGGAGTTATGACTTCGTTCATGTTTCCGGAATCAATCGCGTGAACTTCTGGATTACATCCCGGGGCGACAAACCTCACAGTCCCACCCTTGTCACGGACTTCCTGCGCTTGCGCAAGCAACTGGTCAAAGATCTCATGATACATGTCCTGCTTGATGAGCTGGCGTTGCTGTTCTCTAAA
>CAZHJH010000077.1:1744-6843 GCA_964533475.1 uncultured Methanosarcinales archaeon | reverse complement strand
CCCCGCGAAAGTATCGTGCCAATGCGGCTTCTACGGCCATCCGGTCATCCTCGAGCGCGGGCATGACTCTTTTCTTATAGAATGCCCCGACTGCGGCTCCGTTCCAAAACTCGTTGACGGAACGGACATCAAGCTTATCAGCGTGAAGGTGAAATAATGTGCTTAATGGTGCCTGGAAAAGTGATTAAAATCGAGGGTGATCACGTTACCGTAGATTATGAAGTTGAAAAAAGAAAGGGAATCGTTTTAGACATGCCGTGCAAAGTGGGCGATTATGTGCTCATACAAGGGGGAGTAGTGGTTGAAATCGTCCCAAAAGACGAGGCGGAAAGGGCATTAAAGAGTTATAAGGAGAGTGTGAAGTAGTTAAAACCCAACGCCCGTATCCTGCATACGCTTTCATCTTTGTGGGTTGTTATGACTTAGCCCCCATTAGCTTCTTTGCACTTTGATTCTGCTCATGGACAAATGCCTGAATTCGCTCAAAGAATCCGTAAGCGTACTCTTCGTCTTTTGATGTGAGCTCAACTACAACATAGTCTCGATACTGAGATCTCGGAGTATATCGAGTAAGTTCATTGCGGCCTAGCTCTCCTCTGAATGTGGTTTCTTGCGTAATACCAGTAATTGTTTTATACTGAGGTTCTGTGCCGCATAGATACGTCCCTCTTTCATGCTCTTTACTCCTTCTTTTACACTCCTTGACAATCTTTGCTGCCCATTCGTTGAGTGCGGCTTGATCACGTCCGGTTTCCTGAGGAATGTCAAACGAGTACAATTCTTCACCCATGACTACGTGACTGGAATCACCCCTTCCGTATCGCAATCTTTTATGAAAGTAAGGAATGTCGAGCGCTCCCCGAACTAAAACTCCTCCTTTTCTAAAGAGCTCGTCAATAACAAAACCCATAATCCTATGACTTCGCTCTCCAAACGGCAGATCATCACAAATTTCCCGAAGGCTACCAATACCGTAACTGCCATCGTCATATTCCCTTCCCTCAACATCATTGAAGAACCTTCGTCTGAGAAATGCGCTTGGTGTTTCCTCACGGATATGATAGCACGCTGATGCGGAAAAGATTGGACTTTGATGAAGTCGATGGAATCGATCTGCTGTTAGGATTTCCCCTTCTGCTTCCCTAGCTACTGTTCTTAATAGCATAGCTGGTTTTGCCCATGCATACCATTCATCGCTGCCAACATCATCTGGCTTCTGCTCTTCGCACATCACATGGCGTGCGTTTACTATTTCAGATGCTCTCCTAAATGCCTCATATCTTTGAGGGGTGGTTCCACCCCGCTCTAAATCGATCATTGTCAGGCCGACAGTGTTTATGGCATCGCTAAACTCTCTGTGTTGATGCGCCCATCTTTCCAGTTCTTCTCTTTTTGCTTTGCTCATCTCAGCGCGTTCGGTAGCCAGATGTGTTTTTATCATGTGGTCAAAACCAATTTGATGTGCGAGTTCTTCCTTTTTTCTTGACATTGATACCCCCTTCGTTACCTAGCAGTGAGTAAAGCGAAAGCTTTAAATATTTGTCCTCCTTTTCTGGAAGATAAAATGGAAACGGAAGTCCTTGAAGACTTGGGATTGACGGCGCGCGAGATTACGGTGTATATTACGCTCCTTGAGATGGGAGAGTCAAGCGCAGGCCCCATTAAGCAAAAAACTGAACTGCAAAACTCCGTCATCCACGCATGTCTTAGCTCATTGCTTCAGAAAGGTCTCGTCAGTTACGTGGAAAAGGGAAAACGGCGACATTACACAGCAACAAACCCAAAGCACCTCATAGACTTCATAGAGGAGAAAAAGAGAAGGGTTGAGCAGATTATCCCGGCATTAATCGCGAAACAAGCCCAGCCGGCAAAGTATGCGGTGCACATCTATGAAGGCGCGAAGGGGCTCAGATCAATTCACGAAGACATTCTCGCTGAACTCTCAAAAGGAGAGGAATTCCTCGTCTTAGGCGCTCCCAAAGAGGCGCATGACCGCTTTGAAGCTTATTTTCTTGACTTCCACGTACGCAGGCAGAAGAAGGGTATAAAGCTGAGAGCGATTTACAAGAAGGAAGCAAAAGAATATGCTGAAAAACGCAAAAATATGAAGGAAACCAAAATCAAATACATGCCTGATCGCTTTACAGCACCTATGTGGACAACTGTTTTCAAAAATAAAACGGTGCTGTTTGTCGTAGGTGAGATGCTTCTTGGAATTGTCATCGAGAACAAGACCGTCGCGAAGAATTTTAGGGAGTATTTTGAAGTGCTTTGGAAGGTGTTATGAAACCGCCTTTCAACAATCAGCTTTTTAAACACTCCTGCACTTCAAATGGGCATGGTGTATGCGCAACTATGTGTCGCGGATTCATGGAATCGCGTGATACCGTATTCGGACAACACACAACGCGCCCTTCAAGAGTACTTCACCGCAAATGGCGTTGATCTTAAGGAGATTCACTTTCCCGTGGGCGACGACGTCCATGAGCTTCCGTTTTCATTCAAGCCCAAACGCGTACGCACTCCCGCGATCACGCTCAATTCACTTGGTGATTTTCATCACCGGACATATTTTCTGCTCAATGGGCTGAGGCGACCTGTCGCGTATGTTCATATCGATGCCCACCCTGACTCAAATGACTGGCAAGAGAATATGGTGCGCTATAACAACTTCGTGCATCATCTCCAGCAGAATACCCATATTACGGAAATGCATTTCTTTGGATTGACCCCCTCTCATATTCTCACATGGTTTTCCTGGCTGACAGGGGATGAGTGGCCCGTGCCCTATATGCCTCAGGAGCAGTCGCCAAAATTTAGGGTTCATCTCGCACAACGAATCGCGGACTGGCAGAAGGAGTACCGCAAGCGCAAGGATTCGATGTTTAAAGACGACAACATCAAATTTATTCTGGACCATGAATCCATGTTTTTACACGAAGAGGCATTCACGGGCGGGGATGTCGAGAATCCGGATGTGTACATTTCCATTGACTTGGATGCTATTCCTGACTTTCCCACTGCATATATGCATGAGGGAGTCATGACTTTGGAGCGCATCATGGCAGTTATCGAAAAAATTGGAAGGGAGCATCATATTATTGGTGCTGACATTGTCGGATTGGACGCGTCCAGGGCAAATGGCAATCTCACTACCGCATTAGATCAAATCCATCTCCTTTACACGGTACTTCATGAGCACATGGTAAAACCAGAAAGACCTATTCCAAAACCTGCTGTTGCATCCCATTCATCACATCAATAATCCGCTGCGTGTATTTCTGCAGATTCCCAAGCTGCTCATCACTTAAAATCACGGGCGCAAACCCCCAGTGCAGTGCAACTACATCTCCAGTCTTAATCTCAGGCAGCATCTCTTTAAGAAAAACCGCTGTTTTCGTCTCGGCATCACCAAGAAAAAAACGGCCATCCCAGAGCAATGGCTGCGTCTCAACGTACAGCGTGTTTGGGCCGGTTTCAACAACTTTCCCCCATGAGATTCTGCAATTATCCCGGTTCTGCAGCGTCGTCTTAACCTTCCCAGACGTATTCCCAACGCCAACGTAAAACACATTAAAGTTATGATGCAGCGTGAAACCAGAAGGCAGCTCTGCGAGGAGTTTTTGCCCCAAATACTCAGGAAGACCGCGCTTCATGAGTTCCGTAATCGCCTCCCTGCAGTCCTCATCCGTGCACTGCTCAAGTAATGCATTGCCTATCCAGTACGCTTCAACAATGTTATAATCGAGAAAATCCTTTCCAGCGCGTTTACCCAAAATCCGTAAATATGGAGGCAAGCCTTCAAATTTGGCAATAGCAGTTCGAACTGCCTCCGGCTCTCTCTTGTGCTCAATATACGCAAGAAACGCCTTCGCGGCCTCTTCAGGACCACAGTATCGCAGCGTATTCGTAATGTATGAAAACCGCGAAGCGAGCTCAATCCCGTCCATGAGCTGCTCCAGCAATGTCCAACTGCAAATGAGAGAAGAGAATAACCGTGAGCACCCCTGTTAATATCAGGAGCATCCCCACTGCCTCTCCAATAAGTATTGTTTTTCCCTGCACGATCCATGATAAAATCGCTGTAATGGGTGCTCCCAAGCTCAGAATGCATGCAGCCGTCGTTACTTTAACCGCTTTCAACCCATTGTAAAACGTGAACACGTACAAAAACAACAATGCGCTCGTGAGCAGAATCCAGAGCCATTGCGATTGTGTCATCGAAGTAGCCAAAGAAAGTTTTCCCGTAAACAAAAGGAACGGCATCATAAACACTGCACCGAAAAACATTCTGCCCCATGCGACAACCGTTCCGGATAGTTCTTTAAGCACTTTTTTCGCGTACGTCTGCTCTATCGCCCATAGCACGGTAGCTCCGAGAATCAATGCAGTTCCAACATTCATTTCAAACTGCGGCCTGATCAGGACATATGTGCCGAGCATTAAAAATGCCGCTCCCGCCAAGAGAGGTTTCGTCATTTTCTCTCTCAGCATGAATAACGCAAATACCGCGACAAACACAAACAGCAATTTATGAATGAACGACGCCGTGCTCGCTGTGCTTAATTGCAGTCCTTTGAAAAATAGAAGAAACGGAACTGATCCTCCAATAAAACCAATGATTGCAAGCTGTCCCCATTGTTTTTTTGTTATACGAAGCAGCGTTTTCCACTGATACATACCCAATATAACAGCAGTCAGCAATAGCGCAACCACAAGATTCTTTGAGAACGTGAACACAGAAGAATCAAAGCCCTTCACAGCATAGCTATTAAGAAATATAGAAAAACCTGAGACAACCGCAGTCATCAACACTAAATATACTCCTAAAGCCATCGTTCCACCTCTTTTGCGATACGTTCTGGATTCCCCTCTGCAGGAATCCCTATGATTTTTATAGTTTTCCCTTGTCCGAGCTGCTGCATGAGGTTGAGGAAGAATCCAAGGTCAAAATCATGCAGGCTCATCATATTTCCTGTTTTTAATCGTGATACGTCTGTGATTACCATAACCTTCTCAGCGCCTTTCACAACATCAAGGATCGTGATGACGGATTCATCCGCTTCAAGCAAGTCATCAGGTGATCTACAATGAACGAT
>CAZHJH010000077.1:267-1729 GCA_964533475.1 uncultured Methanosarcinales archaeon | reverse complement strand
GTTCAGCCACTTTACGCGCCATCGCATCCTCCTGAAGATGCTCATTGCCAAAAACATACAGCGCCTTCATACCCATTCCACTTCTAAGAAATGTGCGGAGCATGAGAAGCACGGGTCATAGCTACGAATAAGTTTTTCCACATCGAGAATGATCTGCTCCTTCGTTTTGTGCACGATGCCCGGAATAAAACAACGGATATCCTCCTGCGCATTGTACAAATTCTGCGCAGTTGGCGTTATAATATTCGCCTTCGTTATCACGCCGTGCTCATCAACGACATACTCATGCCAGAGCGTTCCCCGGGGCACTTCAATGGCCCCAACGCCCCTTCCAGCTTTAATAGGTATTTGAGGAATCTTCTCATCCTTTATCTTGAGCGTTTTGCAGATCTCGAGCGCGTGGTCAATCGAATGTACAAGTTCAACCGCCTGCGCGTGAGTATTATGGAACGGATTCTGTGAGGGTAGTCTGATTTTTGACAGCTTCAACATTTTTTGAGCGTTGGGGGAAAGGAATTTTGAATTGTTATTTAGACGCGCAATCGCTCCTACGAGGAATCGCTTTCCATCCTCTGTCGCGTAATTCGCGTTGCTGTACTCCTGATGGAACTCAGCAATATGATTCATATACTGCTCACGGGCATGACACCTGTCTCCAGAACAGAAATTCCCGGAGAGCATCGCGTACTCCTTCTCGCTCTTGAGGCTGAAAAACAATCCTTCTGTCTGGAAATCAGGATACTTCAGCGAGAAAAACAGCTTGCACGTATCTTCCGCGTCTTTTTTTATCCCGTCAAGTGCTTTTCCCATTGCATCCATATCATCCTGCGAAGGCAGCTTCAGCCAGCCCCCCACGGCGGCTGAGACGGGATGCAAGTCTCTCGCCGCCAATGTTTTAATCATGTGATTGCCCACTTTCATCATGTTGAGCGCGCGCTGCAGCTCTTTTTTGTACTTCGGCGCCATCGCAATCGCTGATTCATAACCAAGATAATCAGGAAGCGCGAGAAAATAGAGATGCGTTGCATGGCTTCTGATCCGTTCAGCGAGCGTCAGCAGCTCCCTGAGCTTAATGGTTTGCTCACTGGGAGTAAATCCAATCGCGTTCTCTATCGCGGTGATCGCGGCGATGACGTGCGCGCATGAGCATATCCCGCAAATGCGGGACGTGAGCTCATTCGCCTCATTATATCTTCTCCCTACCACAATCCCTTCAAAATATCTGGCTCCTTCCGTCGCTCCGAGCTGGCACACCGTTACTTTATTCTCCTCAATACCTAGTGTAAGCTTCGCGTGGCCTTCAATCTTCGTGATATGGTTAAGGGTTATTGTGGGCATTCATCACACGCTCCAGCATGGGCAGTTTTAATCCGATAAATGTTCTCATCCTATCTTGAATGAACTTGTCATCAAAACCTTTCTGTCTCAAAATCCGGATCATAAGCTCAAGATTCATGTCTTT
>CAZHJH010000077.1:0-257 GCA_964533475.1 uncultured Methanosarcinales archaeon | reverse complement strand
TACGGAATTGCAGCCTCCCGCTGTAATCGGTCCAAGGCATGGTTTTCCCGCATCCAATAGGCAAGCATTCCCGTTCTGCCTGCACTCCATGCACACGGGGCTGTCATACTTCTTAGGGGTTCTTCCAGCGACAATTGCCTTGATGAACGTGAGAATCTGTTTTTTGTCGGGGGGGCATCCCGGTATGTAATGATCGACATGGACATGCTCATCAACAGGTGTTGGCTTCACATCCTGAATGCTTTCCTGCTTCTTGA
>CAZHJH010000076.1:0-6852 GCA_964533475.1 uncultured Methanosarcinales archaeon | reverse complement strand
CTTTTGCAGTTCAACGAGCTTGGGATGCTCCATTTTTTGCTCGTACAGCGATTGAACCTTGACGAGCGCTCCTTTGAATCCAGGGTCTGCGGCGATATTTTTCACTGCCTTCACGGTTGAGCTCCCGGCCTCATGCGCAAGCCCTTCCATGTAACGATAGAGTGGAATGACTCCTTGTGTTTCAAGGAGATCAAGCGCATGAGATATTTTGATAATCTCCGCAAGCAGGGAGATCGCGCTCCAGAGTGTCGTGTCTTTTTCTCCTTGAGCGAGCTGAGCGCGAATATGAGACTGCAAGTTAAGGATCTCCCGCTTGCTTGTGCCCTCAAGCCGGATTCCAACGCCTTTCAGCCGCTTCGTGCGATCCTGGATGAATGCTTTGAGGAGTGCTCTGATCTCGAGCAGCGGCTTAGGAAGGTCTACCATGACGTAGTGGACATCGAGTTCCTGCACATATGGCTGAACATCAGGATCGCCTTCTGTCCTGACTTCTACCGCTTGGATGAAGAGGTTCTTGCACACATCCTGAATCGTTTCAATATCCGATCCGGGAGATGCGGTGAGCCCAATGATTCTGGGATAGGGTGATGCGGCAATGTATTGCTTCGCGACAAAGACATAGCTATAATCGCCAACTGCGCGGTGCGCTTCATCGAATCCAAGTAATGAGACCTGCGCAAGGTTGATCCGCTTCATGATAATGTCATTTTCAAGGCCTTGCGGTGTTGAGAATATGATCCGTGAGCTGTTCCAAAGTTCTGCCCGCTTTTCTGGTTTGACAAGCCCCGTAAAAATGGCCATTTGATCGGCTGGAATTTCAAACTGTTCAGAAAAAACGCGGTAGTATTGATCAATAAGCGGTTTTGTGGGCCCGAGCAGCAGGATTTTGGATCCAGGATACTCGTGAAGTCGGTGCGCTGCAAGCATGAGGAAGATGTTTGTTTTCCCCAGTCCTGTAGGAAGTACGACGAGCGTATTCTTTTGCGCGGCTGTCGCGAGGATCGTCTCTTGATAGAGCCGTGGAGTGAAGTTCTTAATCATAGAAGGGCACGAGGGATGCGAGATATAAAAAGATTAGTACTCCAACCCCCAAAGGGGTTGATCGTTTGTTCTAGTGGGATCTTGCTTCGCAAGATCCCACGGTATCGTCCTGATAAATATGCATTCTTCAGGGGGCTCGAGCGTAAGCGAGAGTTTAATCTCGGATCAAACCCAGACAAACTTCATTTGTCGCTGCCTCAGGCGCATAGAAATCCAACGGGATTTCTAGCGCCAAAAATCCGAGATTTTTGTGCGCCAGCGGGCTTCCGCTGGATTAGTACTCTTTGCTGCTGACAATCTTCTTGTCGTGGAAATAGTAGCTTACGGTCACGCCAACGACGAAGAGGAGAACAACAATTCTTCTATCGCCGTACACGGTTCCGATGAGGAATCCTGCGAGTGTGCAGAACGCGAGGACAAACCATGTGTGCTTCATCTTATTCTTCAGCCGATAATACCCTCTGCCGAATGCAAGTCCGAAGAGCAGGATTAGGATGTAACTCACAACGGCTGATCCGCTCGTGATTGCGAGCAGAAATCCGACAAAGAGCATGGTGAAGCCAAGGTATTCTGGCCAATTCTCCCATAGGTTGAGCACTGCTTTTTTCATGAGATCAGCTTCCAAAGTCCCCGTTCGAAGAACAGGTAGAAGAGCAGCCATATGACTCCTCCGATTAAGAGTGCAAAGACAAACGAGTATATCCCGATGAGGATCAGCGCTCCGTATCCAGCAATGCTTCCAAAGATAAACGCATATACGAGCCGCGAGTTAAATAAGACTGCCCATCCATCAAGCGGGGGAAACGGGAGAAGACTCAGGAGCGCATACATCCAGTTAAAGAATACGAGGTTATTGAGGAGATCAATGTCCGAGATAGGTACTCCAAACCAAACTTCAAATGTTTTAATAAACGTGGCAAGTAGGATGTTTGCAATTGCGCCTGCGAGCGCTGCCATCGCTACCGCAAAATAATTTGTCCCGTAGCGAAAGTATCCTAGTCTATGCGTTGACATATGATACAACGTTATTCCTCCGGGAAGCAGGAGCCAGAGTGTTCCTTTTGTGACGAATGCCAGGATGATGCCCAAGAGCAGTCCATACCACCAAATGTTGAATTCAACCCTGAAGCCATTGTGCAATCCAACTATTTTTTGAGCGCTGATGTGCAGTATGACGGAAATGGCTACGATGAATCCCCAGAGCACGAGATTTTGAATTCCGGCCTGGGCATCAAAGGTTTTTCCTCCCCATTTGTTGAATGTGGTAATGAAGGTGAAGATGAGAATAACGATGAATATACTTCTGAGTTCAAGCGGTGTGAACCTAAAGTACCGCTTGACCTTATCCCACAGATCAAAATAGCCGTACATACGTTAAATCTCGTAAGATTTGCTATATAAAGGTTCTGATTAAAAATACTCGCGGTCTGCGTACATGCGGATGTAGCGCATGATCCCGGGGACATGGCCTGCTCCAACGATAGCGAGGATAGAGATCGTAGGGTAGCTGACAGATAATGCGTGGAGCTTCTTCGCCATGTAGATATCACGTTCCTCGATAAGTGTTCGGTAAATGGACGGGTAGTGTGCCTGTACTTCCCGCAGCAGCCCGTTGATAACCTCGGTTGATGGCACCGTGCTGAGGTCAAATCGTGCTTTTTTGGCAAAGGGAGACCGGAGAATATCCCAGACGAATCTCAACCGCTCTTTCCAGGGTATGTGCAGGCGTCTGAGCGTTATTCTGATGGGCTGGTCGATGAGCGCAATTTTGGAATGGTGTGTTTTCGCGAGACGATATGCCGTAAGCATCTCCTCTCCCGGCTGGATGCCCACGCTCGACCCAAGCTGGTGCTCTGCCCAATGCCCAAGCTTTGCGAAGAGATACCCTTTCCACCCGATGTGTTTGATGTCCTTGAGCTTTGGGCCTTCTCTATGCCCGTGGAGCAATGCGTGAAAGCGCTCCCGGTCAAGTTCAAGACAGATCATCTCAGGAGGATTGACTCTGAAGTGCTGTTCTATTGAAGCGATGCTCTGGGCAGCAATGTGGCTTGTTCCGAGCAGCGTGATATTCTGAAAGCGCATGCGCTTGAGAACAAAGGGCTCTTTAAAAACCTATGACTGGGCTTTAGAAATCTTTATAAACACAGGCGCTTTGAAAATGCGCAGGTGAGATCATGCTCAAGCTGAAAAAAATTTCGGAAACATATGATATGAAGGTGTTTACAGAAACGGGAGACTATTTTGGTGATGTGGAGGAAAGCATTTTGACCCAGAGTAAAGTGTTTGGCTGGCGCATCCGCGCGACAAAAGCATCGTTCCTTGCAAAAGTTCTTGGCAGCGCGAAAGGGGTTATTGTTCCGCATCAGCTCGGGAAGAAT
Organism: uncultured Methanosarcinales archaeon; assembly: GCA_964533475.1. GTDB lineage: Archaea > Nanobdellota > Nanobdellia > Woesearchaeales > JAGVYU01 > JAGVYU01. The sequence continues at coordinate 3,433 of CAZHJH010000076.1, read as the reverse complement.
ATTGGAGACGTCATGATCATTAGCAAGGCTGCCGTTCCCAGTTATAACGCGGAAGACGAAGAATAATTTTATATAGTCTTTCCCTTTTGGTTTTTCTATGAGTTTCTTAATTACCGTAATGGTAAGCTTGGGCGTTGCGTTTGCCCTGGGCGAGTTTTTCCGCAGGATGGGGTTTCCCGTCATGGTTGGCCAGATTCTCGCCGGTGTGCTTGTGAGCCTCCCGCTTATCTCGCAGCACGTGTTTCGGAATGACCTCACCGATTTGGGCCTCATTGCCCAGCTGGGCATCGTGTTTCTTATGCTCATTGCGGGATTGGAGACGGATTACACGAAATTAAAGAAAAGATCGCATGACATCCTCATTGTTTCCGTACTCTCTGCCGTGCTGCCGTTTGCGCTTGGCTTTCTGCTCACCATTATGCTTGGATACTCATATATCGCCGCGACGGTCGTTGCCGCGTGCTTGTCCATGACTGCGGTGGGCACAAATCTCCCCGCGCTCATTGACTTGAAGCTGCTCAATACGAAAGTTGGACGTCTTATTGTGGGCTCAGGAATTGCTGACGACCTGTTCGAGATCCTTTTTCTGTCTATGATTCTTATCATTGCTCAGAAGGGGGGCTATGCTGAGGTCATCGCACTACCTTTGAAGATCCTTGGATTCGTTGTGCTCGTCTATATTATTGTGAAGCTCATCCCGAAGCTGATTAACGCGATCGTGCAGGAGCATTCTGAGTCGAGTGAGTTTATGATGATTATTTTGCTCGCACTCTTTATCGCCGCAATTTCAACACTCTTTGGCCTCGGGCCCATTGTAGGGGCGTTCGCAGCAGGCTTAATGATTCGCGCTATTATGAATAAGACGGAAGAGCGGAAGATGGTGAAAGACCTTTCTGTCGTTGGGTTTGGATTTGTCGTGCCGTTCTTTTTTATTAACATTGGCATGAATTTTGATGTCCGGCTGCTTTTAGGGTACTGGCCGCTCATGCTTGTGATCGCCCTTGCGGCAATCATGGGGAAATTACTTGCAGCGCTGCTGTCCTCTCCCTTCACACATCTTGATTATCGCCAGAGCATGATCCTCGGCTGGGGCTTGAATTCGAGAGGGGCAGTTGAATTAGTCATCGCGGAGGTTGCTCGTTTGAATGGCATTATTAATCTCGAGTTGTATGCGGCAATCGTCGTTATGGCGCTTGTGTCCACAATCCTCTCTCCCTTAGTATTACCTCATTACGTCAAGAAATATCCAACATTATCATAATACGGCTGTGGTGCAGTGGTTAACATTCGAGCTTCCCAGGTCCTAAGGACTGGAAACAGCTTGAGACCCGGGTTCGAATCCCGGCAGCCGTAGTGTATCATCCCATACGATCCGGCAACTGATTTCGTTCATCTCGGTATTTAACAAACCGTTCATACGCAAATTGGGCCATACCATCAAGATGGCTGATATCCAAAAATAGTATTTTGCTCCCAGACCAACCATCATACCGATCCTCAGTGTTGTGATCACTTACGAGCATACGATATCGATCCTGATCAATGAAGGCGTGCAACTGAAGTGCCTGTGCAGAATCAACTTTGGATGAGCCCAATGCCCTTTTACTATCCACTGTTAAGGATAGTGTCCCTTGTCTCTTTGGTTTTGGCACACAGACCAGCACTCCTTCAAGCGTTTCGCTTGCAAGGCGCTCAATGTCTTCCGGACTAAGCCAGACTGTGATATCATCCTTTGAATCAATAGCGCTTAACATCTCACTCTAACCTTATCGCCCCACTCCCACCGAATATCTTCACGCCTTTGATGAGATGGACTCGTTTCCTTATCTCTTGGGCAATCATCTCAAACTCCGCTGCAGAGAATTCAACAATGCCTGAAGAATCCTTGTTCACGAACCCAAGAGCGATCGTTTCTTTTCTCGGATTGATGATGTTTTCATTAATCATGACTTCCTGAATTCTCGCGTCATTCTCGATGCGGCTCATGCCGCCCGCGTGATTGTAACGTATCTTGATCTTCATACGATCACCCATTCATGTCATAAGAATATCCGCTCATAAGCATTTCGCTACTGGAAAGAATAGTACACAGAGGCACGTAGGAACTTAATATTGTTGGCCACAGGCCTGTTTTGTAGTTAGGCTCCCATTGTGCCGTCTGTAGTGTACTCTCAGGAGATCCTGCCAAGCATTCTGTTGGCTATCTCGAGCATGAAATCTCTGATGCGCTGCATTTGATTCTTGTTTTCCTCATTGATTTCCTTGATCAGCCGCAGCTGTTCTTGAATTAAAACTTCTTTCTCTTCAATCGTCAGGTTTAACCGTTCAATCTCGGAGATTTTCGCGTCTATTTCCTGCTGTTTTTGGCTCAGCAATTGAGGAGTGACAGGCTCTTCTTGGACGTACACGACCTGGCCAATCGTTTTCGGCTGCTCAGGCAGCAAAATATAAATCGCAACGCCCGCAATAAGGATAATGACGATGCCAAAAGCAACCCACGGCAAGGGGCTTTTCTTTTTGAGAAAGCTTGGGCTCCCGTGATGTGCTGGCTGGGGCCTGGATGTCACGGCGCTCGCGCATTCTTCTACGATGGCAGGGTCATGGCCGTGCTGAAGAAGTGTGTGTTTAAGGGTGTTAAGCCCATATCCCCGCTTCAGGCCTTTGTTTAAATAGTCAATAATGTCTGCCTTGGACATATGATCTTCGGCGTAATGAGGGTATTTAAGGTTTTCTGTGGTTTTCTAGCCTACAGCGCTACTTCTTCCACGCTTTGGAATAGGCTTCGTAATCCTAACTCAAGGCTTTCCTCATCGCAGATTTGGTTGTGCGTGTACGGTTGGAGAATCCATTTTCTATCTGTTTCCTTTGCTTCAGGGTTGACGAAGTACATCGTGAGTTTCTTGTAGCCGACAAGCCTCTGCCAGTTCTTGATCACACTGTCAATATTTGATTTAATATTGAGAACCACAATCGCTGGAATCTCTTCTCCTGAAACACCATCAAGCTTTTCCACGACCGTGTGAACGGAATCAATCACGGGCAAGAGGAAGAGTGTAAGCTTCTTGTCCTTATAGATAACTTTGATCGTATCCCCCTCCCGCTTGACTTCCTGAATGCTCTGGAGAAGGATATCGCGATGCTGCAGGTACTGAATGATCCACTCCGCGAGGACAGAGCCGTAATCTTTCATCCCTCTTTGAAGTCTGAATCGGTTTATAAATATAGCTTTTTGAATAGTGCTATTGGACTATCCACATATGCCGTTTGACGGAAGTATTCTCCTGAAAAAATAGGTTTTTAAAGCGGAAAGTACTTGCAATGTGCATGGGAGAAGAGCCTGCCAATGGAATCCACAATGTGCGTATTGCGAAATCTACGAGAAGTATTCCGGCAGCAGTGTTAAAGGAGCGCTATTCGTTGCATCGCACTCCTA
>CAZHJH010000075.1:5894-6897 GCA_964533475.1 uncultured Methanosarcinales archaeon | reverse complement strand
TTCTCGTTGATGAGCGCGTCGCGCGCCTCTTTTTAGGAATCCTTGCCATCGTTGCAGCGCTCCTTCCCTATCTTTATCTTTATATCAAAGCCGTTGAGCAGGCTGCCATGATCAAAAAAGTGTCTCCTGATGTGCTGACAGAAGGAGATTGGATTGCCAAAGAGGTTGTGATCAGCGGCAAAAAAATCTGTGGCCCAAAAGACCTTGGGATTACAAAAAAGCAAATCGCTCAGTTGAGGAAATTGTTTAAGCAGAAGAAATTAAAATATGTTATGCTCAAAGAGGGCATTCCGTTCGTTCCGAGTTTCCTTATCGCATATGTTGTCACGCTGGCCTTTGGGAATCTATTGCTGATGGCCCTTCTGTAAACGAGAATTTATATACTGCATTTGTATAATGCGGTCATGGACTGGCTCATCATGGGAATTGGTGCTGGTATCGTTCTGCTTTTGGCGAATATTATATACGCATGCCTGCTCGAGCATCATTTTGACGGCGTGAAAATAGCCACGTTTCTGCTGCTCCTCGCTGTTTCAGCACCCATGTTCTATATCAGCGTTTTCTATACGCGGCTCCTGCAGCAGTACTCGCAATATACGATGAGCTATGTGTTTTTTGTATTCTCGTTCTTCTGCGCAGCGTGCATTCTCATCGCGATGATGTACAGTTTTTGGTACGCGCTCCTCCCCCAGCATCCAGAAATGAGACATTACGAGTATTTGTTCGAGGATTATGGTATGCGATGAAGCTGCTTGAGCAAATAATCATCTGTGACTTTCTCAGGTTTAGGCGGCTCAACTTCCTTGGGCTTGAGCTGCACGGTGAGATTCTCTTTAATCCTCAGCTCGATCGTTGACATCTCTTCTTCATTGAGTGTTTTGGGCACCCAGAGGAAATTCAAGCCATCCTCTTCCCTTCGGGGAATGACGTGGACGCACACATGAGGGTCTTTCTGTCCTGCGGAAATCCCGTTTTGGATGATGATGTTCGTGCCCTGCGCCTG
>CAZHJH010000075.1:1844-5884 GCA_964533475.1 uncultured Methanosarcinales archaeon | reverse complement strand
AGGGCCATGGAAATCTTATTGGCTTGGACCATCATCTTTCCAAAATCCTCATCTGGAATCTGCTCAATGATCTGCATATGCTGCTTGGGAATCATGAGCACATGGCCGGGAATAGCTGGTTTGTGTGGTTGCGCGTATGTGATCTCCTCATGCTCGATGAGCTTAAGGTATTCCTCAAGGCTGCACAGCTTGCAATCTGTCATCATGACCCTCCGAGTAGATCTGCGATGTCATCAAGCGTGACGTCTTCATCTTTTGTTTGAACCTTTTTTGGCTGCTCTTTTTTTGCGGCCTTTGGTTGCGCTTTTCGCGGTGTTTCTTCGATGACAACCTCGCGCGGCTCATGTCTTGGAGCTGGAACAGCGATTTGTTCCTTAGGAGTTACCTGCTCTACGGGTTCTTTCCCAGCTTCTTCCCGCTTCGCTGCCTGAATTCCTAAAGACTTCATAATTGACGGAAGAATATGCTGTTTGACTTGCTGGAGCTGCTGCTTGCTCAGGAGTTTTTCAGGGATGTCAATCCCTACTTCATCATGCTCTTTTCTCGGAATGATGTGGATCATGAAATGCTGCGCTTTCTGTCCCGCGACAACGCCATTCGCGATGAATATGTTTGTCCCATCCGCGTGCAGCGCGCGCAACAGCGCATGGCTCAGCTTTTTAGCTGTAATGCCAAGATGCATGATTTCCTTCTCAGGAATCTGAGGCATGATCGCGTAATGCTCTTTCGGAAGCAGAAGGACATGTCCGGGATTTGCCGGGTTGATGTCAAGAATGCCTATGCAGTGCTCGTCCTCATAGACTTTCTTCGCCTGCGCCCTTCCTGCAACAATATGGCAGAATATGCACTGTTTCTTCTGAAACTCCCGGAGCTCTTCAGGGCTCATGTTTTTGAGCTTTTCCTTGAGCTCTTCGACCTGCTCGGGACTCATGTCGGCCATTAAATCACAAACAGAATTCGATTATATAAATATTCGCTCGATGAAGAACTTATTTTGGATTTAGTGCGGCTCTTCCTTTCTCTAACGCTGCTTCATGTAACGGGTCTGCAATTACTTCTCTGACTGCTTCAAAATAGGCTCTCCGCTGATCAGGGCTTGCTTGCTCGATATCATGGCGAACCCTCTCAATACCCGTTAATACAACATTTCCTTCCTCGCGGAGCATTGTCTTCAGAAGCATGAAGTACGTTCGAACATCGTGGGGATCAAGAAGTTGAGATACTCCCAGAATATCTCTTTCAAACCTGTAAAGCGGTTCATGTCTTGAGTCCCTGCCCGTTAGTATGGAGCGGTATTTTGCGAGCTGTAAGAACAGGAATCGATCCTGTGCTGGCTGAATCTCGGGCAAAACACCAAGGAGATGCTCATTGTGGGTATCAAGATACCATTTCACTTGGTCTAATGTAGTCCCTGGTCTCAGGGGCTCCTTTTCATAATCAGCGATTGGAAGTTCTCTCAGGAATCTAAGTGCCAACCGTGCTCGGTCTACTTCACCGTACATTAGCTTACTTTGAAACAGGATTTTTCCCAACGTGCTGTACTCCTCATTACGTTTTGCGAGGCCAAGTTGTCTGGCACGCTGAACAATCCTTTCCTGTAACGCATCCCGCAGGGCATTATACTTTTCTTCATGTCGTTCTCTAACCTTGCCAGGAGTTTTCTGAGCAACGCGCATTCCTTGTTCTGCGAAGGCTCTATACGCTGCTCCCGGATCCACGCCGAGAAGCACGCATGCATCAACAATGTCATTGTTTTCTGTGAAAAAATAGCTAAAATCATTTCCAGAAAAAGCCGTAATATCTAAGTGGGGAGGGTCAGCCTGCTGTGTCACTGGATTTTTTGCGCAGACCCATTGATTCGAGCGATCCTGTCCCCTTCTGCCCTTCTTTTCTATTGATAGAAGGCGTAATGAAGTGTTGGCATCCAACGGTTTCCACGCTTCCGCGACTGCATCGTCAACTGACATGGTGTTACAAAAATAACGGTGCATAAGCATTTCGTTATGGATCATTAAGCCCGCAGGAGTATACGATGCTCCAGTATTAAAGTACGCAAGGTCTGTTGCATTTTGCGCTCGCTGTTCCGCTTCTGTTAATGGAGCCCTTCCAAGAAAAGGCGTTTGATTTGAATCAAGCCTTACAAGTTGTCCATCAATAACAGCGACTTCAAGTCCAATGCAGTCTCTTCCCGTGCCATCTGTTGCAAGAGAAGGGTGTTTTCCCTTATATGCATAACTTTCTCCTATTCTTGCCCCTCGGCCATTTTGAGATACTGCTAGAATGCCATAAAAATTTCCATCATGAGAGAGTTCTGCAAAACCATGTGTTCCGTTACCGTCGGAATAGTCAGTTTTTGTACCAATCGCTAAGTTCAGTCCGGTTTCATGTTTAAACAGTTCAACAGCATCATCGATTGTTAGACTAAGTTGTCCCATCTTACCTCTTCAAGCACACACACGGCGCGTATCCTTTAGAAATTGCCTTGTTTTTCGTTGGAAAGAGAATTTTTGAGCCTTTCTTGATGTTTTTGGCGAACACGCATTCAGGCATATGGAACTTCTTTGTTTCCTTGCTGCCGAGGAAGTACGTCGTTTTTTGCGCTTTTTGCTGCTTCATGTCCTTAACTGCCTTCAATTGATCCGCAAGCGTCTGTTGCTCTGCTGAAAGCTTCTCAATCTGCTCATAGAGTTTAGAAATGGAATTTCCGAGGCTTGTGATGTCTTCACGCGCGAGCTGGAAGCTCTTTTTGACTTTGCGCTCCAAAACGACGAGTTGTTCTACCATGATATCACTATTTCGAAAATATGGTTCGAGTATATAAATCTTACGGTTAGTTACCACTATATAATGGGTACATTTAAATATGCCTATGGGTAGAAATGGACGCTGTGATCCACGATTTTATCCCCATGGTACACAAACTTAGCGGAAAATACGCCTCTTTTCTTCAGCCAAGGAATGAACAGATAATCATCCTCATTTAATGGTAGATCAAGAATCTTCTCATCAGCAATCCATTCAAGATGGCCTTCGTCAGGATCATGGAGCGTTCCCTCAATCCCTTTTCCTGTAAACACAAACACATACCAATCATCGCCCTTAAAATTGACAAACGTAATAAGCCCTTTATACTTCATCATCTTGATCGTTAGCCCCGATTCCTCAAGGACTTCTCTGCGGGCACACTCCTCAGGGGTTTCACCCGGCTCAAACTTGCCGCCGAGGCCGTTCCACAATCCCTCATGAATGTCGCCCTTCCGCTTATTGCGGTGGATCATGAGCGTTTTCTGCTCATGCTGGACATACACGAGCGTTGCGAGTTTCATGTATGTGCAGGCAAAAAAATCATTTATAAGAATCTTTCCCTTCACTTCAGCACGACGATATTTGTCATGCCTCGCCTTTTGCGTTCGATGATGTGCTTCCCCTCGAGACGGTCAAGCAGTCTTGTAACGTAAACCTTGGAGTGCTCCGTGTGCTTAATAATGTCGCTTTGATACATGGATCCTTCGTTCTGCTCGAGCAGTTCGAGTATCTTTTTTTCTTCTTCACTGAGTTTGCTGCGATCCACAGGAATGTGGTGTTTCTTTGTCTCCCCTGCCTGAGAACGGAAGATGAGCACAGCCCCTGCGACGAGCATGATCATGCCAATGCCAAAGGCCAACAGTATCAGCCAGCTTGTGCTGCTTTCGTGCGCGGGGCACTCATCCATAGACAAATTTGGGTCTTCTGCAACCACCTGACACAAGAACGCGCCCTCACGGTCGCTGTTGATTTTTACAAATACGAGGATGAACAAAAGGATGATAGATAGGCCAATCAGTGCAGATCCGAGAAGTTTATGTGTAAGCTCAACCATGTGCGAATTGTTATGTATTGATTTATATACCTTGTGAAATTGCCTCGTCAATGTTTTGAAGGAATTTTTTTCCATATCCCGTAATTGGCATATCCTAAGAGGCCGATGCTTGCGAGTCCAAGTGCCGGCTGAAGTGGCTCGAAGTACGTCAGCAGTGCGGTCGCTCCAAATAATGCTACAA
>CAZHJH010000075.1:858-1834 GCA_964533475.1 uncultured Methanosarcinales archaeon | reverse complement strand
CATAGTGAGCAACTCACTGCAAAAAAACCCCCAACCATTCCTCCGCCAGCCGCATAGTCGCGTTTTGCTTTTCTTCCTCGCATAAACAGGGCTCTTCCCATGTACAGCCCGAGCAGTGCAGATATCATCGCAAGAATGACATAATCATACCAGTAAATAGGAGTCATCCGCTTGTAGAAATGGTTGGGGATGAGCACAGTCACGACTGCGGCAGCTGCAAAAAATGCGACTCCTGTAACGATGCCTATAATCCACGGAAGCGTATGTTTAAGTGTTTCCAGTAGTCCCTCTTTTTTCATTGTCCTCTCCTCTTGCCTGTATCAGTGCTGTTGATGTCTGCCGTACTTTATACTCTCTTCCCAATCCAGTTGTACACATACGCGTACACAAGCCCTAATACATACCCAAGGATGCCCACGCTCACGAGTCCAAGGAGCACGTTGCCCAGCGTCATTGAAGTTTTATCAATGACAGAGATAGATACTCCGTGGAATATGCTGCTGAAAACTGCCTGTACTGCGGCTTGCGGCAATATCCATACCAAAAGAGCACACGCGAGCGACGCAACAGTTCCAGTTATAGCCAACGCGACTCCAACTCTTTGCGGATTAATGTTTTCCATGTTCTTCACCCCTTGTTGAATGCATTCCATACCCCATGAATGCGACGTGCAACACGACCATAAGCACGACCGCTATCACGGTATAATTTGCCTGTATTCCCATGAGTGGCAGCACGAGGATGATCAGCAATGGAATTCCACATGCGAGTGCCATGAGCCACATATGCTTCATATCATGCATGGCTTACCACTCCTTGCAGCAGTTCACTGCTTTTTTGACTAACTCACCAAATTTGGAGAACATGTTTTTATGCTTTTTCCCTGAAGAAACCTGTTCTACGGAGACTTCAATGCCGTTCTGCAGGGATTCTGGTGTTGTCATGTTCCATCGAAGCACCCAAAAGAGAGAATAGA
>CAZHJH010000075.1:422-848 GCA_964533475.1 uncultured Methanosarcinales archaeon | reverse complement strand
TGACTTTGTGAAGAGGGCTGCAGCATCCTCAGAGTTTCCCTGGCCGAGCTGTTTCGTGCCCACCTCCATCAGGCGCATGGATGCAGCAAGAAGATGCTTGCTAATGCACCATACTTCTCCCTCGTATTCCTTAATCATACGGCCCATGAGTTCCGTGCGCATTTTTCGCACTTCATTCAGTAAAGCATAGTAACTATCCTTTCCTGTTTTTTGGGCTGTGAAGAAGAGATGCTCCTCTATGCTGATGAGGTTCATAATGCCTATACTCAGGTCTTCATCGCTTGAGAGATCAAGCTTATTGTCCTTTGTCAGCTTCTCCACTTTAATCAGGAGCTTCTGCATCTCCTCTTCCATCATCTCACCATAGTCAGCGCAATGAAGCCAAGGACGAGCAGCACTACGATGACGATCGGTAAGATTGAGAAA
>CAZHJH010000075.1:0-412 GCA_964533475.1 uncultured Methanosarcinales archaeon | reverse complement strand
TGCCCGCTGCCTTCATGATGCTCATGTTCACTACTGCCTCCATGCTTGTGGTGTTTTCCTCCGCAACAATCCATTTTCTCACCACCGGTATGTTCTTATATTCTGATTTGCTATGCCCTGAATCGTAACCGTGAAGCGCGAGGGAGAGCCAGACACGGGGAACGCAATTGTTCCTGATGCGTGATGCCCTTGCAGTTCAGGCGCCCGCGAGGGTTTTACTGTTTTTCCGTTATATTCCAAAGTTGCCGCAGCGTACAAATTGACCGCAGTCAGGTCAACGCTATGGGTGTTGACTGCCAAGTCAAATATGAACTGACCTCCGCGAACACCTTGGGGCGTGAGTTCTACGCTGACATCACCCTGCTCCGTGGTACCCGTACCGATTGTCCGGTACGAGGCCCTTCCCCCTCGA
>CAZHJH010000074.1:0-6939 GCA_964533475.1 uncultured Methanosarcinales archaeon | reverse complement strand
CAGCGGTGATTTCCGGCGGCTTCACGGCGACTGGCGCAAAAGAACTCGCGCGCAATCTCAACTACGGCGCACTGCCGGTCCCCATTGACCTCATCTCCACGCAGACTGTCTCGGGAACGCTCGGCGAGAAGGCGGTGCAAGACGGCATCATGGCAGGTCTCTGGGGCATCGGCGCTGTCGCTCTCTTCATGCTCTTTTGGTATCGCTTGCCGGGGCTCCTCGCGGCAATCGCGCTCACCGGAGGGCTTTTATTGTCGTTCTGGGTGTTATTAGGAAGCGCGCTCAGCAAGAAGGGAAGCCCGCCTGTAGCCACGAAGTTCGGAGAGCTGTTTTTTTCGCTTCTCTTCTTGCTCGGAGTTATGCTTATATTCAGAACGTCTCAAGCGTTCAGGTTAAGCTTTAATCACTCAATTTCAACGTGGAGTTGGATCATACTCATGGGGGTGATCGTGTACGCGCTCGCACAAGTCTTGTTTTATCAAGGGCTTAAAATCGTGTCATCAACACATGCTGGAATTATCATGCTGCTTGAGCCCGTGAGTGCAGCAATCCTCGCTTCGGTTTTTCTCGGAGAGGCGATTACGATCGGAATCATCATTGGAGGAGCGCTTATTATCGCCGCGAATATTATTGTGATTGTGCAGCCGGAGAGGAAGTAAGGCCCTATCTTATCCTTGTCAGGACCGCGAATATCATCGTCAACACTCCCAGAACAACAAGTATGAGTGAAAGAGAGATATCTGTCAAGAGCGCAACAAGAATATATCCGGCTCCGATGCTTATTCTTTCTATCATGGATACTGCAGAGAGTGTTGTTGCCCTCCGGACACTTTTAATCCGCTGATTGATATAATCGTTGAGTACCGGTTTTCGAAGAAATCTTGCAACAGCAACCCCGCAGATGGCCACAAGCACGACAAACATCTGATGCACAAACGCGAGAACAAGCAGGCCCAGCCCAGCGATGATGGCAGTCCACCAGAGAAGCGAAGCCATATTCCACATTTTTTCAATACTCCGCATATTCAGGAGCAGCAGCAATGCCACTCCATTAAACCCTGCAGCAACAAAGCCATAATATGCGACAGGTATTCCGGCGAAACCTGAAAGTGGCTGGTAAAACCAAAGGATAAAAAACGTGGATGCAGAGATTAGTGAGGAATTAAGAGCAAGTCGCCTCAGTTTTGGGCTCGTCCATACTCCTTTGATTCCTTTAAGGCCAAGCTGAAGCCAGTCTTCATTGATACTTTTTCTTTTTGGCTCGTTTATGCATGCGATAAACATGAGCGCCGAAGCATACGCTAACGCGGTGAGATAGAATGCAACCGATAGTCCTTTGGGATACTCTAAATGTCCCACGATGAATGAACCAAGCGGCATGGCAATAATGATTCCCAGTGTTCCAAATGCGTCATACTTTGCCAACACGTGTTTTCCGTCTTTCTTTCTTCCAGCTGAGATCAAGGTATCATACAATAGAGCCTGATCCGCCCCGGAAAGAAATGCTACGCCTGCGGCCCCCAAGAGTTCCGCGATAAACAGCACCCAGTATGCATCTGCCAGCCCGAACAAGCCTATTGAAAGAGATGACAGCAGCAGCGCGGAGATAATAGAATATTTTCTTCCGAATTTGTCCGCGACCACACCTGTTGGCATTTCCAGCACGAAGATACAGACCATAAAGAAAAGTTCCAACATGGCAATCCGGAAATAATCAAGTTGTAGCTTATCAAGAAGAAAGGGGATAGAGATTGCGCCAAAGAACTGGGCATTCTTGAGAAAGCTGGTGATATAGAGAAGAATAATGTTGGCATTCCATGAAGGAGTATCCATAGGCGATGCTTCCTTCTCTGTCTATTTATATTTTCTGATTAATGTATCGAGTTCCTTAATTAAATCCTTCCGCCACTCTGGTTTTAGTTGCGTCAGAATTAAGCGTACAATCGTTTTGTCAACCGGTGAGAGTCGCTTTTTTTGTAAGCGTTTGCATTTTTTCAGAATATCAAAGTCCTCATCGGTTGCCAGAACATACTTTTTCTTCTCTGACTTTGTGGCTTTCACCGTTTTTGAAAGCGTTGCTTTTTTCAATGCAAGAATCTTTTTGAGCTCTTTGTCAGATTCGAGCGCTTTGCGAAGTTTTTCTCCTTTGTGACCAAGATTCATGTAGAAATCTTCAATGGATTGAACGGAGCGGCGGGTCATATTAACCCTTTATAATGCTCACTTATATATGTTTATGCAGATCACTAAAAATTTATTGACGACATACCACATCAAACGATTTGATATACTATGCCTGACCTTAAGGTGATATGATTGAATTCTCAATTTTCAATAAGCAGATGATCCCTTGCAAAGAATGCATTCGTTTCAACAGCAGTACAATCCAACGCAAAAAAATAGCCCATTTGGGGCATAAGATGTTCACAAGCTGTTTATAAATAGCCCATTCTTCCATTTCCAGGATCACGAAAATCTACCTTCACGCGTTTCCGATCTCTGCGCTGCGCAAAAAGCTCTTTGAGCCTTGTGTGGGAGATTGACTCATTCTGCAATCCAAACAGTTGGTCTTCAGGAACTAAATAGAGATAAATTGAGGCAATCGCGCCTCTTTGCTCTTGTTGCAGCAATAGCGCCAGTTCAGGGTTTGTTGATTCTCCTAAAGGTGGAATCGGACATGCTCTTACATTAACAAGATTAGTGTAGATAGCTACAGGTATTCTATTTACGGGAGAATCAGGATGTGTGAAAATAGGATAGGGGAGTGCTTGATAGGGTCCATTAATAAATATCGCAGAATCTTCAGAAATAATGCTTTCAAGGGGGCGTTATCATCTGGATTTGAAGTGCTTGAACCCTTTTAAATGTTTGTAGCGTGTGACTGCATACCAAATTCCGTAAATCCTTCCACTGGACACTGGACATGTGGCAATAGCCTATATAAAGCACTCCTGACACCGTAATAGCCATACCAAAATCCCATCCCTGGGACGTCTCGTCCATAACGAAGGGGATGTTGAAACAAAATCCGAAAAGGAAGGAGTTGGTACACATGGAAGGAAAACCAGAAATGAAATTTAGGGCTGGGGGCATTACTGCCACAATCTGGCACAATACGGGCCAGGGAAAAAACGGCCCTGTGGAGTACAGAACGGTTTCTGTGGACAGATCGTATAAGGCAGAGAATGAATGGAAGCACACGACATCATTCAGGCAGGCAGACTTGCCTAAACTCTCGCTTGTGCTCAACAAGGCATACGAGTATATCATGTTCAGCGGAAAAGACTCCGCTGAAGCGTTCTAGGAGGAATACCCATGAGACAAAGACTATCAGAACCAAAAAGTATTAAAGACTCTGAAGATTATGAGGAAGAGATGGAAGTGAAGTCAAAGATTGATGGGGTAGGCGACTTACCTGGAGTAGGACCGGCCACAGCAGCGAAACTTGCCCAGGTAGGCTACTCTGACCTCATGGCGATTGCGGTAGCCACTCCTGGAGAGCTTATTGAAGTTACAGGAATGACGGAAGCATCGCTCAAAAAGATCATCGCAGCAGCGAGAACGAGCCTCAAGATGGGCTTCGAATCAGGAGAGGAACTCCTGAAAAAACGCCAGGAGATCATTAAATTGCATACAGGAAGCAAAGCATTCAACGACCTCTTAGGAGGCGGGCTGGAAACGGGAAGCATCACGGAATGCTATGGAGAATTCGGCTCTGGAAAGTCCCAGCTTGCGCATCAACTCGCGGTTTCTGTTCAGCTTGACAAGGGAGCGGGAGGAGCTGAGGGAGTGTGCGTGTTTATAGACACGGAAAACACGTTCAGGCCGGAGCGCATAGAGCAAATCGCGAAGAGCCTAGGCATAGAACCTTTGACCGCGCTGCGCAACATCAAAGTGGCGAGAGCATTCAACTCAGACCACCAGATGCTCATCGCGGAAAAAGTTGAAGACCTCATAAAGAAAGAAAAGATCAACGTGAAACTGATTATTGTCGACAGTTTAACCGCACACTTCCGCGCTGAGTTTGTCGGAAGAGGAACGCTTGCGGACAGGCAGCAGAAGCTGAACAAGCACATGCATCTCCTCAACAAGCTTGCGAGCACGCATAACCTTTGTGTGTACGTGACGAACCAGGTCATGGCAAAACCAGACCAATTCTTCGGAGATCCAACCCAAGCGATTGGAGGGCATATTGTCGCACACAATTCCGCAACACGCGTCTATTTCCGCAAAGGAAAAAAAGGAACAAGAGTCGCGAAATTAGTGGATTCGCCCTCATTGCCGGATGGAGAATGCACGTTCATCTTAACAGAGCACGGAATTAGGGATGTGTAAAACCCACATCTTTTTATTTTTCATTTTATTTCTTTCTTTTGGGCTCTACCTAACCTGAGATAATTCAAAAAGCTTATAATCTCGTATAGACTTTGGAATATCATGTTGTCAGTCCCGTTTGAAGATTTTAATTACCAACGTTGTTTAGACAGACTTGATGAAATCACACAAAACCTATCTCAACTTCCTAAAGTCGCTAAGGATGAGAGGACGACATTAGAAGAAGTTGACTCTATTTCAAAATCGATCGATCAATTGCTCGCAGTCTCTCGGTTATCTGAAGTGGAAGTAGAGCGTCTTGAACATGTAACCTCTGGGTACAAAACTGCTTACACGATAGCGCAAGTCCGACCGTTTAACATAGCAGAAGAGATGGAATCTACAGACGTTGATTTAGGTCCTGAATATCACAATGTCGTGTCTGCAGGCAACGATGCTCAAAGAGTTGCTACACAGATGCTGAAAGCAGCAATTGACACCGTTTTCCAAAAGTTAGAGATACAAGTGAGAGCATACAATAATAAAGATCTCCTTGATGCGTATATACACACTGAACTACCTTAATACCTCATGCTCTATGCACTCCAAAACAGCGTATCTTGAATTCCACACGAAGCACAAAATTGAGTTTCTCAATATCACGCAAGATGTTGCGCGCGTTGTTAAGGAAAGCGGCGTGAAGGAAGGCATGGTGTTAGTGAACGCGATGCATATTACCTCTTCCATTTACATTAATGACGCGGAATCCGGGCTTATTGAAGACTTTCAGAAGTGGCTCAAGAAGCTCGCGCCTGAGGATGCGCATTTGTATAAGCACAATCTAACTGGGGAAGATAATGCGTATGCGCATCTCTGGCGGACAATTATGGGGAGGGAAGTTGTCGTTGCCATTACGAACGGCAAGCTCGATTTTGGGCCGTGGGAGCAGATCTACTACGCTGAATTTGATGGGCAGAGAAAGAAAAGAGTATTAATAAAAATAATGGGGGAATAAAAAGTTATCAATCATTCTTGGGAGGTTCTGAGGTTTCAATAGTTCTGCTTGCCCCCGGATTAATTGGCTGATGGAATGATGTACTGTACAACCTATCCATATTAATACTACTCTTATGCTGTACTGTATAACACTTACAGGTTCAGCTGATCTTCTGCGTGTTATGATAAATTTAAAGAGTGAAGAAAGAAAAGAGTATTGGTAAAAGTGACGGGTTCCTAGATATCAATTGGTGCCGGCCCTGGAAAGTTTCTACTTCCTTCCGGGTTAATTGGAGGGGGATTAGCCGTGCCAGAATTTGCCTTACCCGTCTTGCTCACTCCATTCTCTCCACATGCGGAGACGAACAAAAGCCCAAAGAGGAGCAGACAAATAACAATAAAGGATATCCATCTTTTCATGCAATCACCTTTTTTATATTGTATTAGCTATATTTGAGTTTTTGGTATATATATATCGGTTTTGAAGACTAATTCAGAACAACAATCTTCTTTAAACCTTTGAAATGGGGATCTCTTGTTACATTTAGGGGGTATAATTTACCAAAACTCTTCACGGTCATCATGGTCTCTGACGAACTTTAGCCCTCCTTTGAACAATCCAAAGCCATCAACCGTTTTCTTTTTCATATTCAGCATGGATCTATAAGCTTCCTTATATCTTTATTGAACTCTCCTCTACAGAAGGGGGGATAGGCTCATTGTGCTTCTCAAGACTTGCGAGATATCCCCGGATAGCGTCCCTAATATTGTTTAAGGCTTCTTGTCTCGTTTTCCCTTCGGAAACGCATCCAGGCAACGTGGGGCATCGTGCAACAATTGTGCCATCTTCACTCACTTCCAGAAGCACCCTGAATTTCATATCCATCATAATGTCCACCTCGTATAAAAATCTTCCTCATCATCCTTTAAAACCCTTTAGCATCGTAAGCCGCATCCTTTCCGAGCATATCAATAAGCATTCCGAAAGCCAGTATAATGATCCGGAATCATTGCATGAAAACAACCACTAGTTTTAAATACCCCGGCGTGCTTATGAGCTCCAGTGCAAACTCCGTTTGCATGAATAGAAAATAACATCAAAGGTGAATACATTATGTATGGACAAGGTGGCGGCAGGCCAAGAAGTTTTGGCGGCCCAAGTACAGCCCCGGTACGAGTCGGGGAAGAGTTAGACGTGAAGATAGAAGCGGTTGGGGAGAAAGGCGACGGCATTGCGAAGAAGAATGGTTTTGTATTGTTCGTGCCGGGAGCACAGGCAGGCGCTGAAGTTAAAATCAGAGTCACGAAAGTGCTTCGCAAAGTAGGATTTGCAGAAATTGTAGGCAGCAGCTCTGGCGGAACCAGTGAAAAGAAAGAAGAGTCTAGCGAAGAAGAACCTGCAGCGTCAAGCGAGGACAACGCAGAAGAAGACTCTCAGGAAGAAAGCTCAGAAGACTCAGAGAACTTCGGCGAAGACGACAATCAGCGCTAAAGCGCTTTTTTTATTTTTTTTATGAGACTATTTCTCGCGATTGAGATTCCGGAAACGTTGAAGAAGATTTTCGGCAACATTCAGGAAGAGCTTAGACCAAAAATTAAAGGCAAGTTCACATGGGTTAAGCCAGAGCA
>CAZHJH010000073.1:0-6942 GCA_964533475.1 uncultured Methanosarcinales archaeon | reverse complement strand
AAAATCCTTTATATATAAGGGGCAAAGAGAATATATACTCTAAACACTTCAAAAATAGGAAGGTGGTCTATATTGGAAAGAAGAAACCTAAAACTGGGACGAGAACAAATAAAGGACCGGGGAATTGTTACATTGGGGGCGGGGTATGGCTGACTCATGAAGAATATGCTGCATGGAAAGACCAACAATGGCAATACGTACGAAATGGTCAAGCCACTAACGGTCCAAGATATGATCAAGAGATTGAGCGAACCCTAACCCGTTTGGGTATCAGAGCAGATAATCTTGCAGAACGACTTGGAACGTCCCATCCCGACTATCAGCGTTTTAAGCGTGAGGAGTATGATCCGGCACAGGAGAGTATTCGTAGATATCTCAGAGAAGAAACGAATATTCACCCTTGCCATCCTCACAAGTACGATTGACTATCTTTTCCGGGCGAGCACCCACATGAATATTCCCGCAACCACCGCCATCCCAATGTTCAGCCACTGCCCCATCGTCAGTCCAAAAAGCAAGAGTCCCAACTGGGAATCCGGGGCCCGTGTGAATTCTATGAAGAAGCGTAATACCGCGTACATGAATAAAAACCCGAAGACTCTAAATCCCGGAGGGAGTTTTTTGTCCCGAACGGAAAACAGGACAAAGAACATGAACAGATTCTTAGCGGATTCATACAGCTGACTCGGATGCCTGCAGCCCTCAAAGCCTTGAAAATAGACGCACCAAGGCACATTCGTCACTCTCCCAACAAGCTCGCCATTGAGGAAATTGCCTATCCTTCCAAGGGCAAGACCAAACGTAACAGGCACGGTACACTCATCCGCGAGTTTAAGAAAGCTTTTGTTATGTCTTCTGCAGAACAGCCATCCTGCGACGAGCGCTCCAGTTAACCCTCCGTGGAAACTCAATCCGCCTTTCCAGACGGCAAACACATCGAGAGGATAATTGAGGTAATGCTGCGGATTATAGAAGATGATGTAAAAAAGTCTTGCCCCCGCAACGACTCCCACGAGCATGTACAGCATGAAATCCTGCAGTTGGAGATCAGTAAAATCTAACTTCTTATGCTTTATTCGCCATGATAAATACAAGTATGCGCAGAGAAACCCGAGGAAATAGATGAGGCCATACCAGCGTATGGATATTTGGCCAATCGTGACCATGACCGGATCAATCGTGTGGACGAAGGGCATTATACCTCCAGGGATGCAAAGAAGATTCTATTGAGCGCGTGGAGAATGTAGAGGAAGAGCGCCGTGAGTGAAGCCAGCAACGCCTGAGAATATGACGTGTACACGAGGGAGATGAGCTGGAATATAAGTGAATACGCAACGATGAGGATGAGGTTGATCAAGTACATGATGCCAACGCTTCCAACTCTGGCGAGCAATATCTCAAGCACCCACCGCGCAGGTTTTTTCTTGAGATAGCCAATCTGCGTCATGTGAAAAACTGGATAAAGCAGGATGAAGAGCACGATGAGGAAGATAAGCCCGAAGATTCCCGCGGCGTCAGGATTCACGACGCCCACGCCGAGCATGACCATGACGAACAAGAGCACGAGAACAACTAAACTCAATATGAAGCTCACGCCATAGAATCCAATGTTCAAAGGCCGCGCTTTGGGTATGAGCAGTTTGAGCACGAAGTATTTCGCCGTCGCGTAAATCGCTATTATGACAAGTAAATAGACAAGCACGAGCGCGAAGTCAGCCCAAGGCATTCCCGTGCGCACGAGGGAGAATGTCATCCATATGGCAAAAAACGCAAGCGTAAACAGGACATCGATTCCAAAACCGATAAGAATTGATTTTTTGTGATGCGCGGCGAACACTACAGCATTCCAATACCTTCTGAACGCTGAGATCCGTTTTTCACCCCTCATGCGATTATTTCAGCAGAACTCCTATTTAAAGATTGTGACATCCAAACCTATTTAAACATGGGATTCCTGATTCCACATATGCCTCATTCCATCCTCAAGAAAACAAAGCGTGAGTACCAGCTGAAGCTCAAGGCGCACGTGCATGAGGAGAAACTGATCGCTCTAGGCGCCCGAAAGCTCGGGAGCGTCATTCAGGAAGACGTCTATTACGTTCCGAAGGGCAAGCATGTCAAGCATGTGAAGGAGCTTGTGCGCATCCGTAGGGAGGGCTCTGAGAATTTCCTGTTCACGTACAAAGGGCCTGTTGCGAATAGACGAATAAGAACGCGATTGGTTGTTCACAAGTCTGCCAAAGAAAAAGAGATTGAAACGATCATGCAGGGGTATGAGGAAGTCCTTCGCGTGAATAAGCAGCGCACGTTATTCTTTATTGATTCCGTCATTATTAATCTGGATCATGTGGAAACTATCGGCAATTTCATAGAATTTGAACTTGCATCTGAAAAAGAGTATTACAAGATCAAGCACATTATGAAACTGCTCAATCTTCATCCGCATCAGGCAACACGATTATCGTATTTTGAGCTTGCGCTGCGATCAAGAAGCCCGTTCCATCATTTTCTTGGAAAGCTGCATGAGCACTTTGGCAGATACAGCTTTGGCATCAGCTCCGCCGTATTAACGACGATTGGCATCATCGTTGGTGTAAACGCCGCGACAACCTCGACATTAGCCGTCATGGGCGGTATCGCATCCGTTGCGATCGCGGATAGCATGTCCGACGCGATGGGCATGTATGCCGCGAAGAAGGCTGAGCGGGGATTGTCGAAATCCATTGCCGTGTGGAGCGCGTTCAATGTGTTCATAAGCAAGCTTCTCTTCACGCTCACGTTCATGATCCCTTTTTTATTCGCGCCGCTCTCCTCTGCCATTCTCATCTGCATCGTTTGGGGAATGATCCTTATTAGCTTCGTGAGTGTAATCATCGCGTTCATTAATGAGGAATCAATAGCTTATTCCATCATGAAGAATGTCATTATAACAATAATCGTAATAAGCGCGAGTTTTGCCGCGGGAAAGGCTATTGAGGCGTTGTTTTAATTCCATTATCTTTATATAGGCAGCGCGTATTCAAACGTGCATGGGGGAGCGCATCCGTTTTTTCCCAGTTGATGTTCTGTACAGGATTCACGGAGATAAACCTGTCATCTACCTCTATGGAAGAACCCCTGAAGGCCAGCAAATTTGCGTAACGGACGACTCCATGCAGCCGTATTTCTACGTGCTCTCTAACGATCAGATTAAGGATAAACTGCTTCAACTCACTGCTGATGATGAAGGCAGGACTGCCAAAGTCATCGCCGTCCAAGAAGTCGTGAAAGAATACTTCGGAAAACCCCTCAATCTCTTCAAGGTTCTTGTTGGAATTCCAAGCGATGTACCCGTGCTTCGGGAAGTCGTAAAATCCTGGCCTGAAGTGAAGGATATCTTTGAGTATGATATCCTGTTCGCGAGGAGGTACTTGCTTGACAAGGGGTTAATTCCTTTAACGCTCACAGAAGTGGAGGGTGAGCTTGCGCAGGAGCGCAGTAAAGTGGCCGTCATCAAAGCGGCATCGCTCAAGCAGGAAGCTGAGGAAGTATTATCGAGTCCCAAAATATTGGCTGTTGATATTGAAACGTATAATCCGCATGGCAAATTCGTGGATATGGATAAGCATCCCATTATCATGCTTGCCGTGTAC
Source organism: uncultured Methanosarcinales archaeon (assembly GCA_964533475.1). Classification (GTDB taxonomy): domain Archaea; phylum Nanobdellota; class Nanobdellia; order Woesearchaeales; family JAGVYU01; genus JAGVYU01. Next base: position 3,310 of record CAZHJH010000073.1, on the reverse strand, counting down.
GGTGAGAATTATGAAAAAGTGATTGTGAGCAAGCGATTGCAAACGACGCTTCCGTACGTGGAGTCTGTGGATTCAGAGGAAGCACTGCTCAAGCGCTTTGCTGATTTTGTAGAGGAGTATCAGCCGGATATCCTCACAGGGTATTACAGCGATGGATTTGACCTTCCCTATATTATGAAGCGGGCTGAGAAATATAGAATCTCGCTTAATCTTGGCCTTGATTATTCAGAGATGCGTGGATCGAGGCAGGATCAGGTGAGCATTAACGGCATCGCGCACATTGATATTCTCAAATTCATTAAGCGCATTTTGCGCTCTGACTTGCAGCTTGACAGCTATGATTTAGACACCGTCGCGAATGAATTGCTGGGTGAGAAGAAGGTTGTCGTTGACTTGAATAAACTCGCTCCCGCATGGGATAAGGAGACAGAGGAGCTTGAGATGTTTTGCGTGTATAATTTGCATGACGCAAGATTAACGTATCAGCTGTGCGAGAAACTGTATCCGAACATCCTTGAGCTCGTGAAGATGATTGGGATGACGCCCTTTGACATCACGCGCATGGCGTACTCGCAGCTTGTGGAAAGTTTTCTGATGCGCAGGGCGGTTCCCGCGAATGTGCTTGTGCCAAATCGCCCGGGATATCAGGAAGTCTCTGAGAGAAACCGTTACAGGTATGAGGGCGCGTTTGTGTTCCAGCCGAAGCCCGGATTGTATGAGAACATTGTGCTCTTCGATTTCAGGAGCCTGTATCCTACAATTATTGTTTCTCATAACATCGGTCCAGAAACCCTGAATTGTGAATGCTGTCAGGGAGCCGCCGTTGTCCCAAGTGAGAAGCCCGAGCAGCGCTACTGGTTCTGCCAGAAGAAGCGTGGCTTTATCCCAACGATTATCGAGGAGATTATTACGAGGAGAACAAGGATTAAGCAGATTATGAAAGAGCAAAAAAGTCCCGTGTTGAATGCCCGGCAGAATAGCCTGAAGCTTATGGCGAACTCATTCTATGGGTATCTGGGCTTTGCCGCTGCGCGCTGGTACTCGTTGGAGAGCGCGCGAAGCATCACGGCGTACGCGCGCTATTATATTCAAAAGGTGATTTCGGAAGCGCAGGCTGCCGGGTTTGAAGTGTTGTATAGCGACACCGATAGCGTGTTTCTTCAGCTTGGCACGAAAACGAAAGAAGATGCGCTGCGCTTCGCGGAAAAAGTGAATCTTGATCTTCCGGGCATCATGGAGCTTGAGTATGAAGGATTGTTCACAAAAGGCATCTTCGTGAGCGTGAAGGAAGGAAGCGCGGGCGCAAAGAAGAAATACGCATTACTCTCTGAGAAAGGCACGATCAAAATCACGGGATTTGAGAGCGTCCGAAGAAATGTGTGTGAACTCGCGAAGGAAACTCAGGAGCGGGTGCTTGAGATCATACTCAAAGAAGGAGATCAGGATAAGGCTCTTGAGTACGTCCGTCAGGTTGTGCGTGATTTGAAACAGAACAAGATTCCTGTTGACAAAGTGATTATTATGACGCAGCTCCGCAAGGAGACGGAGAGCTATGACTCTGTTGGCCCTCATGTCGCGATCGCGAGGCAGCTCGAGGCGAAGGGAATTCAAGTTTCCACGGGCACGCTCATCCGGTATGTAATTGTGAAAGGCTCAGGAAGGTTGCGAGACCGCGCGAAACTCCCTGAGGAAACCGCCCAACAAGCATATGACGCAGACTATTATATCAACAACCAGGTCATGCCTGCGGTAGGCAAGATCTTTGAAGTCATGGGTTTTGCTGAAGAAGATCTAATACAGGAGAAAGAGCAGAGCACGCTCGGGAAGTTTTTTTAGAAGTGATGTTCACACGCAATCGTACATATAATAACCATTATTAAGTGGTAACAATAAGATAAATTTATATACGCGCCTCAGTTTTCTTGTTCTATGATGGATCAGCGCTACACTCCAAGTATAGACTGGTTGGCATTAGAAAACCTTGCTGGCCAATATGTTCAGGAGCGCTCTGAGCAATTCTTGAATGTGCAAAGGAGCACTTTGGATTTAAGAGATAAAATCATGGAGGGGGCGTATCCGTTCCTCAGACTGCTTGCGAATGAAGTGCTCGTGAGAGCGGTTTGGACAGGACGTCGGGCTGCGAAAGTGTATGCACCCCGCGTAGACCGTGAGATCATTGATGATCTGGTCGCTGAGGGGGTAGAAGCGTGTTTAAAGAAATTGTATTCGTACAGGCCATCCCGGGGGCCTTTAAAGAATTTCCTTCGCATGTGTGCGGTATCTGCGATGAGTACATATGCGCAATCCAGTCGATTTCCCTTCAAGGTGCCAAGAAATGTTGAGCAGGTTTCATGGGAGGAAATGAAAGCGGACGCATATGAAGATATCCAGGATATAGAAGATGCGGGATTAAAGGATATCCGCGCGCAAGCGGATGCCTCTCTCTTAAAAGGTGCTATCGACAAGGTTATTCGGACGTTGCCTGAACGACACCGATTTGCGGTAACTCACTACTTTGGCCTAAATGGTCAAGACACACACACTCTGGAAGAGATTGGAGGCCTTCTCAATGTTACCCCAGAGCGCGCAAGGCAGATTCTGACTAGAGCAATCGGTAAACTGCGGCATCCATCCAGGAGAAAACATCTTGTTGAATACTGTTATGATTACTTATAAAAGATCCCATTTAGACAGCGGCAATTCTAAACCCGTTTATGCTCTTTTTCCTTCGTGTCATATTTATTAAGAATCTCATCCTTGACCATGTTAAACGCGTCTTCAATGTCAATGTTCAATTGGTTCGCGAGCCTGCACAGCGCGAAGAACAAATCGCCAATGCCATCTTTGAATACATCGCGTTTTTCATGTATGATCGCTTTCCGCTCTATCTCAGATTTGTATCTGAGGTGTTTTGACATCTCAATGAGCTCTTCGTGCAGATGATCAAACTTGTCCACATTCGGCGCATCGCTCCAGCCGTTCTTCTGCGCGAAGTGCTTCACAAGTTTCTGAGCTTCGCGCATCGTAGAAATCTTTGACATTTACTGCACCGTTATAGAAGCCGTCATCCTCGGATGAAACTCGCAATGATACATATATGTTCCAGCTGTCGTGAACGTGTGTGAATACGTTTCTCCCGGTGAAAGCGAGGGAGAGTCCAGCTCGTCTCCACTATTTGACGTGACGGTGTGAGGCGCCGAATCCGAATTTGTCCATGTTACCGTATCTCCGGCTTTAATGAACATTTGCGATGGCGAGAACGCGAAGTTCTGAATGCCTATTGCTTTTTGCTGAGCCTGTGGCATTGCTT
>CAZHJH010000072.1:426-7208 GCA_964533475.1 uncultured Methanosarcinales archaeon | reverse complement strand
CAACGTGTAAAGATCACGACAGCGCCGAGCAAGCTGCAGGATCGCGTCCTGATCTCTTGCCGCAATCTCTGCTCCCATGCTATGCTTGCGGTCGATGTTGATTTCTTTCAAAAGATCCTCATTCTTTTTTGTCACAATCAATTCGCAAAACTTCTCGTGCGACTGGATACTCTTAGAAAACTCAGGATTCCAAAGCTCATACCACTCCCTCAACCGTTTCACGACCGTATTAATGAGCGTGTCCAGCTCCTCAAGCAGGTTCACGGCATGCACGATATGATTATCTGCGGTTACTGAACGCTTCACATCCTGCTTTGTCTGAGCGAGATTTTCCTTCACGAACGCCGCAAAGAATTTCTTATCCCGCAGAGCCACTTGGATCTTCGCCTTGTGACGCTCGTCCGGCTCCTGCAAATTTGGATATTTCGGAAAGATATTATGCCCCCGTTCTACGACGTGGAACTGATTATCGAAAACGATGTCGCCAATGATGGATGAGTACTTATACTTCATGGCTTATCGGAAGACGGCACGGTTAATAAATATTCCTGTCTGGATCAAAAACAAAATATTTATAAATCCCTTCGCACTGTGATATACGCATAGAGATGACAATGGTTTTCCACCACAGCTTTCGAGAACACGATCAATTCAGATCATGCGCATACTGCCGCAATGACCAGCAGGGAGCTTCATGGAGAAGTGTCCATGATTCTCATCTGCATTACAAAGAGCGTGATTGCACACGATGCGGCCGTGTGTCCAGAATACGCGTTGATTTCATAGGATCCGGCCATGACGCATGGGATGGCACGCAGACGTGGCTCTCCTACTTGGGGATTCGAGAACCCCAAAGCTCGCTCCATCTTAACGGAAATAAAAAGTAGACTTTGCTATCTTCGCTTAATTCTCTTACGTATCCTACGCTTTAAGCCCTTCGCGGCCCGCTTGGCCTTCCTCACGACTTTCTTGCCTTTGCGCTTGAGTTTCTTCATGATTCGGGGAATGGTCACTTTCTTCAACTCCTTTTTCGCTGCGCGCGCAAGCACCGGTTTAACACTATGCACGCGATCAAGCTCCTGCTGCAGCAACAAGCGGAGCGCCTGCTGGGCTTTCTGCTTCTCCTCAATAAGCTCAGGGCCAAGCAGCTTTTTTAAGCGATTTTTTTCCCGCTTGATTTCCCTCGTAATCTTCCTCAGAACATGACCATAATTAGGACCTTTAAGCTTTCCATTCCGTATCGCGCGCTTCAGTTCACGCTTGATTTCATCAAACATGATCCACCTCCACACCTCTTTTCTGATTACGCCTTTAAATAGTTTTCCATACTTTGACCACCGTGCGATCATCGCCGCATGAGTGCGATAACAAGCAGGAGCGCAAAAAAAGCGGCGCACACAAAACCAATCAGTGCAATAATGGGAATACCCCTGAACAGGGGGCCAATTCCCGCGTACCAAAGCAGCGCGGACGCCATAATCATCGTCCCTGTGATGATCGCATACGCGAGCCGATATGACGAGCGTTCCATCTCGACTGTAAGATAATGGATATCCGTATCCTGCATTTGAATGTGCAGCTTGCCCTCCTGGAGCTTTTTGAGGACATTCGAAAACTGCGTGGGAAATGTCCTGAACAAGTGCAGATACTCCATAGATGAACTCAGCAGCTGCTTTCTCGCGGTCCGGACACTGAGATATCTTTCCCGCATCAATCTCTTCGCATGAGGACGAATAATATCCATGACATGACACTCTGGGTCAAGGTCGCGAGCCACACCCTCCAACGTCACGACGGCCTTCACAAGCAGCACAAAATCGCTGGGAAGATGCACGTGATCCCTTCGTGCAATCATGAGTACCTTCTGAAACGCTTCCGAGAGGTTGATTTGCTCCAATGAGGCTCCGTAATACTGGCTTAACTCAAGACGGATATCCCGCTCCAGATCACGATTGCACTGCTCAACAAATCCCAGCGCACATAGCGACTCCGCAATCATCTTCACATCTCCCTCAATCACCGCTATGCATAACTGTGTCATCTTCTCACGGATATCCTCGTCGAGAATGCCCACGATTCCGAAATCAAGCAGCCCTATCCGATGATGGGGAAGCACCATGAGATTACCCGCATGAGGATCCGCATGAAAGAATCCGTCAACAAAAATCTGCTGGAACATGCAATCAACCAAATTGCGAACAAAGAGTCTCCGATCCTGCATCGTCCTTAATGTTGTGGTGTTTACGGACTTGCCATCAATCAATTCCAGCGTGAGCACACGCGAAGACGTGTGCGACCACAGAACTCGAGGAATACGCACGGTTTTGCTGTTACTGAAGTTCCGATACAACTGATCAATGTTTCTTGCCTCGTTCTGGAAATCTAACTCTCGCTGCGTGTACTTCTTGAACTCCTCAAGAACTGTGTAGGGATCGAAAATACCATGCACATGCTTCTCTAACCACGGAGCAAAATGCATCATGATATCAATATCTGTCTGAAACGTCTTATGAATGCCGGGGCGCTGGACTTTCACAGCAATAACTAGGCCATTCTTCAGCCGGGCGCGATGCACTTGGCCAACAGATGCCGATGCCAAGGGCTTCTCATCGATGTGCGCGAACAATTTCGTTACAGGCTGCTTCAACTCCGCCTCAACCACTTGCCTGACATCACTGAAGGGAAAAGGAGCAACATGATCCTGAAGCTTTCTGAACTCGTCACAATACTCGCGCGGGATCAAATCAGGACGCAAACTCAGGAGCTGGCCCAGTTTGACAAACGTCGCTCCGAGCTCCTCCAAAATACGACGCAGCTTTGGCGGGGAAGGGATGAAGGATTTTTTTCCAACGAAATTCAAACCCTGCTTGAGCAATATCGCCCCGATATGCTCAAACCGAGCCACATCCTTAACCTCCTGAACAATACCCATCACGCACCTCTTTTCCGTTTTTCCAGAAGTGTGGACTTATAAATCTATAGGGTCTATCCTATAGCATGAAGAAGGCATATTAGGAGATCAGCGTGCCTTTAAATGGGAGGCCTTGCAGCGCTTTCTCGACATTCTCCAAATCACGCCCATGCAGAATCATGACTTTAATGCCGTGGCGATGAGCGAGCTCGGAGGCTATGGGATCAAACGGAACATTTGTCCCTGCCTTCCACTCGGAACTGAACATCGTTCTAAACTCACTCCACGTCAACCGCTCATACGGCTTCGCATCCTTGTGGTGCGTCGGGTCTTTGTCATACACAAAACTGATATTCGAAAGATTCAACACGGCATCTGCACCACACGTAATCGCGTACTGCACGGCATCATAGTCTGTACTCGTCCCGGGCCTTAGCCCGCATCCGATCAGAATGCTTTCAAACGGAGTTTTCTTCGTATAATCCGGCTGGACAACGGGATGCGCTGCATCCCCAAACAGAATGCGAACGAGCTCAGCGTTTAATTCCGTGGACTTCACACCCAAGCGATCGTATTCAACACTCGGAGCTTTTGTGATGATGTTAAGCGCAGCATAATAATTCCTGCAGACTTTTCCGCCTCCGCAAATGATGACAAACTTTTCTCCCTGATCCACATGCTTGAGCACGAACTCCTTAAATTGGATGAGATACTCTGTGTCAATAGCTTCGGGAACGATTAAGGAGCCGCCGAGGGAGAGCACTTTCATGCCACACTTCCGATTCCAATCAATGTGACTCCAAGAATAATACACGCAACTCCAGACCATTTGACCATGTTCATGCGCTCCTTAAGCAAGAACACGGAGAGCAAACTCACCCAAACATACGTCAAAGAAACAAAAGGATACAGCACAGACAGTTCCCCGCCTTTAAGCGCGGGAATAAAGAGGATTGTGCCAAACGCATAAAATCCCGCGCCCGCAAACAAGTAGTAATTTTTGATGAGTGCAAGAGGGCTGCGCTTTAATCGCTGGGCTGCCTTCTTGAACATAATCGGGCCAAGCGCACCTGCAAGACTCGCGATGACAACTAATCCAACAGCCCAGAGCTCCGTTGCCATCACAGCACCTCCGGAGCGGCGTCCCTACTGCCCACTCCGATGATGATAATCCCCAAGATAATGGCGCCCACGCCCAAGACTTTTGAGATATTCAGCTGCTCCATGAGAAAATAAATGGACAATAACGTGACCCAGACGTAGCTTGTCGCGATGATCGGATACAGCACAGAGACCTCTCCTCCCCGCAGCGCGAGGACGAAAATGCCCGCCCCAATGACATATAAGCTCAGGCCGGCTATCAAGTAGTAATTTTGCAAGAGGGACAGATTCAGCTGCAGATTTTTTGATCCTAGCTTATAGAGCAGCTGCGCAGACGACGTGAGCAGAGTGCAGAAGAACATTAAAGATATCGCCCACCAGTACGTTTTCATACGCCGCTGTAAAAAATGAGGATATTAAAAGCTTTGTATTTTAGAAACTCTAGTCTTTAATCAGGATTTCAACAATCTTTGCGTATGCGGGACGAGCAATAAAGACGCCGATAGATATTCCAAGAATCGTCGTGATCGCAAATCCCTTCACGAGGCCTGCGCCTGCAAAAAGCAAGGGGACCATTGCAACAAGGCCTGTGAAATACGCAGCAAAAATGATGAAGAACGCGTTCTTGAAGCGCCGCTTCCAATCAACGGTCTGCTTTTCCCCGCGCAGTGCCTCATCAGCAATCACAATCTGAGCGTCCACACCCGTTCCAATAGCAACAATAATACCAGCAATTGCGGCAATGTCGATATTCCAGCCGATTAATGCTGCCACTCCAAAGAGGCCGATGACCTCTGTGAGCATCGTAAGAATCATTGGAAGGGCTACCTTCAAACTCCAATAGCGTAAAAAAACGACGACAACCACGCCAATCATGGCGATAGCGCCAATGAGAATGCTATTCCGGACAAATTCCTCACCGAGACTGGGGCTGATGACATCTGTTTTTACGACTTTCAGCTTCACGGGAAGGCTTCCTGTCGTGAGAATCGTCTGCAATCGTTTCATATTCGTGAGGCTGTTTGTGATCGCTTCCTGCTGTGTCGCTCCAGTACCGGAACCGCTGATCTGGATATCGGTCACAGCCCTGCCGCGAAGATCAGCGCCGATATTGAGCTGATCGACCTGGACATCGTCCAGATATAAGAGGAGCTGCTCACTCAGATACTGCTGATTATTCTCCGTGATAACATTGAGGTTTTTTGTGAGCGATGCCTGCTGCTCCGCGGCCTCTGGGCTTAACGTGATCGCAAACCTGAACTGGCATGCCCATCCACTTCCTGAAGGGCCACAGCCAGCCTGAGGATCAATGCCAGAACAATCTGCGGTTCTGCAGATGTATGTGATATCCTTATGCCCGCCCCTGAAAACAACGGCTTCTCCTATTTTCGCTTCAAACTTACCCTGGCGAGCGAGGAGCTCCTTGACTTCCTCCTCATTCGCTCCTGCAATCTCCACGAGGATATACTGATTTCCGCTAAGGTCTCCCGCTTCTCGTATAACAACGTCACTTAATCCAAAAACGTTCAAGCGCTCCTTCATATTGCTGAGGATGAGATCCATATCATCAGCGCTGACTTTGGATTCCGGGGTTAAGAGCACTCTCGTGCCTCCCTGCAGATCAAGGCCCTTTCGGATATTTGTTGTAGGCGCGTCATATACTTTAAGGCCAAGATCCTCGACGCCAATGATCCTGTCACGGGTTTTGTTAACGATAATGGACCTGTTGCGCGTCTCGTTCGTCACGAGATTGAGCTCCGTGATGATTTTAGTCTCTGTCTCATTCAGAATGATTATTTCTGTCAGCGGCTTTGTGCGGAGCAAGTACGTGTTTTTGTTCGTGCGCACGGTAACTGTCTGATTCAGCTGCAAGGTTGCTACAAATGCATTATAATCTGAGGCGTCCTTAATTGGTTTGGTGTTCATGGCGAGCACAACCTCTCTCGATCGGGGAGGGGCTGTGGCCGTAGGGCTAGTTATCCCTGCAAGATTCGCCGAAGAGTTTAACGTGACGCTGCGTATCGCAGCACCTTCTGGCGTCAGGTCTGGATTAATTGCGATGATGGCTAGAACGATAAAAACGAGGGCGATGACGACACGCGGATTGAGCAGGGTTTTCTTAAGCTTCGTGTTCATGCGCCCACCCTTTCCTCTCAAGATATATACGGATAATCGCCATGTTCTGAATCCATGTGAATATTATGTCAACAACGAGGCCAATGAGAATAATGAGCATGATCTGCCGCAGCGCCTCGGACTGTGTGAAGAAAAACGCTGCGCCTACAGCTACTAATGTTGTAAGGGTCATCGTCATGCCTGTAGTAAACGCGCTTGTGACGCGATCCATGAGCTTTCCTTCTCTTCGTTTGAGCATTCGTGTGGTTAGCAAAATATCCGTGTCAATGCTATACCCGATGAGCATAAGAAAGCCCGCAATGCCGGCTGTGGAAACTTTAATACCCAGGAGATTAACTATTGCAATCGTCACAATAATATCCGCCAAGGCACAGGATACTGCGGTAATGCTTGGAATGAATGATCTGAATACTATAAACACTACAATCGCCATGAACACAAATGCAATAATCATTGCACGGAATACCTCTTTGAAGAACGAGGCGCCGAGAGCGCTTCCAATAAGCTCGACACTATAGTCTTCATTGAGCGGAAATCCGAGACTGCTCTCAATAGATGCGAGGAACGCCTCAAACTGGGTCTCATCCGTCCCGTCAATATCGACGTTGAACCCAATGATGTCTGCGGCGTTATC
>CAZHJH010000072.1:0-416 GCA_964533475.1 uncultured Methanosarcinales archaeon | reverse complement strand
GATGTGCCTACCTGCTCAAGTCTCCTCACGCTAATGTCGTTCCCGGGAAACTCTGTGCGCAACTTTGCCTGCACATCCTCAAGGTTGACAAGTTCTTCCGTTGGTACGGTTACGGTAATGCCGCCTTTGAGTGAAACTCCCTTTTGAATAAAGTCACCGGTCGTAGCTATTTGTACGCCAATCTGAGCGATGGCAAGAACGAAAATAATTATCGGAATCCATAACAGCGCTTTGTAATGCTTATCATAGAACGCAATGATTCTCTCTTTCAGCGACATTTTTGATGTTTGTTCTTCCATAGTCCCCAGAAAGAAGAATTGGGGGGCATTTAAAAGGCTTGCGGATTAGGCGGTTACATAGAGAATTGCCAATTTTATCTGGTTTTGTTTATAGCCAATCCTCCTTGGCGGCCTCGA
>CAZHJH010000071.1:0-7227 GCA_964533475.1 uncultured Methanosarcinales archaeon | reverse complement strand
AAACGCCCTAAAGGGCGGGGGTTTAAACCCTAGCTCGCTACGCTCGCTCTAAAAACAACAAATAGGCCTGAACTACTCTACGGAGCGTATAGCGCAGGAGTCTGCGTCTTAGGGCCAACATTACATGGCATTGACCTCATGGACCATCCGGATGCCCATCCGTATCCGCAAGGGCATGTCATCTGGAAAGGATTAGGCATATTACCCTACACCGTCATTCCTCATTTTGACTCTGACCATCCCGAATCAAATGACGCGAATAAAGCGGTAGCGTACATGAAAAAACATAGCATCCCTTTCAAAACCTTAAGAGACGGCGAAGTTATTATTATAGAGCAATCCTCATCGATTGAGTCTCAATAGTTCTAAGATGCATAAAAGATAATTGTCCGGAAAAAGCGGAAGTATGCCAAAATTGTGTAAACATAACCGAAAATAATCCGTAACTTCACATTCTACCTCGGAATTATTCCGATTATTTCTTAGAAGCGCATGTAAAGCATGATGTATTGAGATTAAAGCATGCAGACAAGGATCAGAGCAGAAATTCCCGAGAAAATCAAGGTCATCCTAAACACATACAAAGAGCAAGATATTGAGTTTAATGAGATTAATGACCATTTTAATGTAAGGCTGCATAAGTTAGGCATTAATAAGAAGGCGTTAATAAGAACCATATTAAAAGCGGACAGTCTCGTATTTGTAGGTATCTCAAAATCGAAAAATATCCGGTTTAATTACATTTACGATCTATTCTTTGAATTCAACAACATTATTCTCAAAATACCGACGAGCATTAAACCGAAATCTTTATATCTCATAACGATATTCAAAATAGAGAGGATGGAAGATGAAGCGAAAAAATACGAATAGGATGGTATGCAATTATGATGCTGTAAATGACTTGTTGTATGTGTACAAAAAAGATACGAAAGTGGATCATAATGAATCGATAGGAGATATTTATCTTGATATTTCCAAAACCGGAGAGGTTATCGGCATAGAGATACTCAACGCCTCAGATATCCTTAAAGAATTTGGTATCCAGCAGAAGATGCTTGAGCATCTCACAGGAGCTGAACTCAAAGTTGTAAAAAACGCGAATGCCTTCCTGGTTGTGCTCACACTCCATTCTGAAAACAATGAAAAATCAGCGATGATCGCGCTGAGTCCATCAGCACAGGCGATTCACGCTACATAAGATCTCGATAATTCATATGACGGCGAAGTTATATTATGGAATGAACAGTTCTAATAAAGGGCATATACCTTTAAAAGCCATATAACACTTTCAAAGCCCATGCCCGAAGACAATTTCGAAGAGCGTGCCAAGCTCATCCATGAGATTGCGGAGACGGGTCATTTCGATATCGCAATCCAGTGCCTGGAGTCTATTCAAAATCCCGAAGAAAGAAAACAGATCGCCCAGCATGCATTGGGCTGTATGAGCCTTTTTTATGTTATCCGTACCTTCAGCGCGGTGAGGGCTGTTGAGGACAGAGCAGCAGTTCTAGAAGCCAGAAAAGCCCTTCCGGACATCTCAGCATATCAGACTATTTACAAAGCTCCGGATGGGACAATGGAAGGGATTGACGACCTTATTGACCTTTTACCTGGCAATCCCTTGAAACAGTTCTGGCAGGAGTTAGGTGGCCGGGAATCAACTCCAAATTAATGCTCCACAGGCATGCACACTTCTAACCTATTATTCCTCGGGCTATTAACTAATGTGGAAACCTCGTACGCCTCCATCTTCTTAGCGTCATACGGGGCTAAAAGCTCAACGACAGGCTTCTGAAGCCATACGCGCTCTTTCTCCCTAGGCAATATAACCGGCATCCTGTCATGAATTTTTTTCATAATCGCGTTAGGAGATGTCGTTATAATCGTAAACGAAGTCAACGCATTTCCCTTCTCATCCTTCCATACGTCCCAAAGCCCCGCGAAAGCGAAATAATCCCTATCCATCAGCTTTACAGCGTAAGGTATCTTCTCTTCCGCCTTCTTCCATTCATAAAAATCAGACGCCAAAACAAGGCATCTCCGCTGTTCGAACGCTTTTTTAAACATCGGTTTTTCACTAATCGTCTCAGCCCGCGCGTTTATCAGTTTATACCCAATCTTCGCATCTTTAGCCCACGAAGGGATTAAGCCCCAGCGCGCTGCGATAATCTTTGAGTCATCCTCATTAAGAATAACAGGCAATTGTTGTCCGGGAGCAGCGTTGAAATTAGACTGGGGAGTCTGAGAGAATTCAGCGTTCCATGTCTCACGAGCATCCGCAAAGCTCTGCGCGATGTAGAAAAAACGGCCGCACATAAGTATGGACATGCTCTCCATATATAAAAACATGGCGCCCGTTACCCAAACACATCATCCCAGTGCCGAATATCAACAAAGACAATATGGTTACCGTCCACAGCGAAAAGGAGGATATAATTATCTGTAAGATGAATGCGTTTATATTCATTTAAGGGAGATTTTAGATTCTTATACGCGTGTATGCTCTTCGCATCCCGGGATATGATCTCCTGCACCTTTTTATAGAAGATCCCGGCAAGCACTTTGTCTCGTTTCGCAAGCTTTTCAAGCTTCTTTCGTAAAACATCAGAGAGATCGTAACTGAACATGTTACACGCGTAAGAGTTTCCTGAGCGCAATATCCGTCAGTTTTCTATTACGGTTATGCTTCTTATGGTATTCGTAAATCGCATCAATCTCTCTTAACGCCAGTTCATTAGCTACGGGTTCAACATAGACCGCCCCCGCTTCTAGCGTGAGCTTGTCCAACGCTTCGCTCCGATTCTTGAGGCCGTACTTTCCCTTAATAACATCCAGCACACGCACCGTGTATTCCTTTAGTTCAAGCCGCGCTTGTGGCACATTTCATCACCGTCCATCACAAAAGATCACTTATTTATATACTTTATGGATTCAATCCACCGTCCTCGTAAACATTTCGATATTCATGCCCAAGTTCCGAATTCTGCCCGGGCACAGCCGAATTAATTTCCTTTTTTTCTCCAAAACCAATAAGAACCCTTATGCTGACAAAATGTTAAAAAAAGGAAACCATTATATATGTGTTATGGTATCACACATATTAATGCTAACAAATGACAATAGGCAACATGGATACGAGGATTACAACAAGGCAAGGGGATATCATAATTATTCGAGTATGGACCGTGCCAAAATCGGTTCATTACCCGGACGGCAAGAAGTTTTCGTTCACATTTATCCACAAAGGGGAAAGAGTTTTAGGGTATGATAACGCTGAACAGAAGGGCATCCATAAGCATTCCCTCGAAGGAGAGTCAAAAGTTGATGAGCAGTCGATTGAGCGGATCCTGCGCATCTTCAAGAAAGAAATTGGTGAGCTGACCAAGAAGGTATATGGTGAACCATGCACATAAAAAAAGTCATTATCAAAAAGGGAACCGTAAAAGAATTTTTCAGAAATGTCGAGCAAAAACTAAAAAAACCGCTCTCAATGACAGAGCATACTGAGATATACGTTGAAAACGTCAACGTGTTTAGAAAAATGCTTACGGAGGAAAGGCTCAGACTGCTCATATGCATTAAGGAAAGGAAGCCGGAATCAGTGTACGCCCTCGCTAAAATGCTTAAGAGAGACAGGAGCAATGTTATTGCGGATCTCACCATGCTCGCGAATTTGGGTTTTGTTGAATTGAATGAAGAGAGAGGATCGCGCATGATGACACGTCCAGTAACCCCTTATGACAAAATTGAGATCTCCATTGAGATGTAAGTTCAGCCAAATGAAAATTCCTTAATCTTCACAATCGTTTAGCTAATTTTTATATACCGGACCCTATATGAAAGGCACAGTTTGACTTCAAGATAGGTTGAAGCTATCGACGGAGTATTTAAACTCAAAGAGATTTCAAAAAGCAGGTGAGAACATGAAGTATTACATTGTATTCATCATCGCGCTTCTGGCTATTCCGGGAGCGCTTGCAACCCCCCCAGTACCATCTCCGACGGAGTGCAGGAACCTTTGGTGGTATGACAGCAATTCTGTTGAATGCGGCTACAAGCAATTCTGCGGCGCATATGCGTATCAAGGATTATTCGTATACGAGACAAAAGAAGAATGTCTGCAAAGCCTCAATCCCCCTGAGGTGGTATGCCCTGTTGGATGCACGTTTATCAAAGCAACCCAGCCAAATCAAGTGGATGGCTGCGAATGCGGTCCAACAACGACATGTCCTGTGGGTTGTGTATGTGATGAGAATTCTAACGTGATCAAATGCGAGACAGTATCCTGCCCAATCAATTGTAAATGTGACGAGAAAGGGAATGTTATCGTGTGCGAATCGCCTGCATGTCCTGAAAACTGTAAATGCGACGAGAAAGGGAACACGTTAGTATGTAATGATTATTCCTGCCCCGAGAAGTGCGTATGTGACGAAAAAGGAAATATATTGAAATGCGGCGATTATAGCTGCCCCAACAACTGCAAATGCGACGAGAAGGGAAATGCCATTGTTTGTGAATCCCCCACATGTCCGGCCAATTGCGAGTGCGACGAAAAGGGAAATATTCTCTATTGTGGGTCTCCAGCATGCCCAGAAAACTGCGTATGCGATAAGAAAGGGAACGCCATCGAGTGTCAAGTCCCTCCAACAACCACATGCCCCATAAACTGCGAGTGCAAAAACAAAGGCAATGAAACTATCATCATCAGCTGTGACAAGGGATCATGCCCAGTCCCTTGCAAGTGCGATGAGAACGGTGTTGTGATCACATGCGCGTTTGAGCCTCCGACAGAAAATCCATGCCCAAAAAACTGCATATGCGACGCCAACGGCCCGATCGAATGCTGGAAACCAAGTGAATGCCCGGAAGGCTGCTACTGCGACGCCTCGGGCAAGATTACAACCTGTCCAAAATGCCCAGAGAACTGCGTGTGCACGGAGAATACTATAACATGCAGCAATGAAAAAATCCTCACGTTTTGCCAAGGCTGCGAATTGGATGAAAGCACATGCCTGCCCATTGGCACAAGAGTGGACAACAAATTTTGCGGGCTGGACAAGACCATGACGCTTCAATATGAGGCGGATGCGAAGTGCAGCAACAATTTTGAATGCTCAACAAACCTTTGCATTGACAGCCAGTGCGTCTCCTCGGGCCTCATCCAGAAGATCTTGGCATGGTTCAAAGGATTGTTTGGCTAAGTGGGATACATGGGCTCACGATGGACATAAAACAATTTTTCCAGCCGACATACGGAAAACTTTTATTATTTTTAATTCTAATGGGAGGATTAAATTACGCATATATTTCAGTAATTGGTGTTACAGACGCAAGGGTTCTTGTTGGTCTGCCGTATGGCTTTTGGCCCATGGGAAGCGCTATGATACTGCCGGGTCGCCCCAGTCCCCCAACCGTTGAATTTTCATGGATTAATTTTATTTTAGACATGATATTTTGGTATTTGGCATCGAGCGTGATCACAGCCGTGTATCATTACATTAAAGGAACGAAAGCATCTCGATAAGGATTCATAAGAGTAAACTCTGGGAGCTTGAACGTGAGCTCAACCTTTGACAAATACTCAGAGGGCTTGCTCGTTAGAGCAACCCTCTTGTTTTGATCAAACTTTTATTAAAAGTTTGCGGGGAGTAGGATTCGAACCCACGTAGGCACTAAGCCACTAGGTGTCTTCAAGTCATCGTGCATTGCACTCTTCACACCAACTTGCCTAAGCCTAGCCCGTTTGGTCGGAAAACGAGAGTTTTTCGACGCTTCGAAAATCTCCGATTTTCGATTGACCACTCCGGCATCCCCGCAATGAGCGTAAGCGAATGGAGGGGTGACGGTTTTAAAAAATCATGTTTTTTATCACCGGCATCCCCGCGTAATCAAAAACGCGAGCAGGAATCAAAGCAATTCCAGTGCATTCCTGCGAGTGATTATCCTAAGAAACCATTCTCCCCTTTATAAGAATTGGGGTTTATAACGTCTTTAAAACCGGTTCCAAAATATTTTTTCGGATGGATCGGGTGTCTAACATATGCGGCACTTTTACCGTAAGCTGCGCGTACTTCTTGTACAGTTTCATGCGCTCAATGTAGAGTCTTCGTAATCCCCGTTCTATGCCGATAATAGCCCGGTTCTCTCTCCCATACAGTCTTTTTTTAATCCTCAGATAGCTGTCCGTGAGCAACACCACCGTCGTTTTTTTGCGCAGGTGCGCCATTGATTTGGCAGAGTAAATAATGCTTCCTCCGGGGGCAACAAGAACATTATGAAAATCCTTAATCTTGAGGACATTCCGCTCCTCTTCAAGGATGAACTGCTTCGGCCCAATCTTTCCCAGCACGTCCTGGATCTTCATGCCATGTTTTTTCTCTATGACTTCATCAATATCAATAACTTTGTAGCGCAATGCCTTCGCAAGATGCCGTGCAATCGTTGATTTCCCAACAGCAGGCATGCCGATCAATGCAATCCCCGTTGCAACCATACCAGGCAAGAAAGAAACACTTATTATATTACTTTCGCTTAAGTTATTTTCAAGATCAAATTCCCAGCAATTCAAGCGTTCGCGGAAGGTTTCTGCGCACTTCTTCTTCGCGGAGCAGCCTTTGCGATCTGTCTACATCAATTCTGTAAAATGCAACAGGAGCCTGGTGCCAATGGGGGTTTCCTTTTTTCCATACTATCCCAAATTCTCCCATAAGAAACGCATTTGCTCCCGATGGCGCGATCGCCCTCACTTCTGAAGTGTTGTATTTGACAAGCCCATGGTATCCACCGATCGTTGTCCTGAATAGTTTAGGGCCAGGAATCTTCATTTTTTTAGTCACATGCACAATAGGGACAGTATCTTCTTGGCAAACTCCCCCGTACGTCGCTCCAACAGCAAAGAGTTCATTTCCGATGTGCAGCAAAGTGTAAAAAGCATGTTTTGGCACGCTAGCCAGAACCATAAATTTCTGCCAATCATCCCTTATGAGGGCATCAATATTTTCCATGCCTTCGTGAACCTTCAATAAGGGTCCCGAGCCTCGCACGCCAACAAATCGGCTTGCGCCATCGATCTTCCCGGGATAAATATCGCTCGTAACACTGACAAGAGATTGCGATCCTTTTGAATGATGCGTATTGCAAAGCTGTGAAATCACAAGCAGACTTCCACCAGAGAATGAAGGATCTGACAGTTTGCGGTTCTTAAGCCAGATCGGTAAAACTTCA
>CAZHJH010000070.1:0-7375 GCA_964533475.1 uncultured Methanosarcinales archaeon | reverse complement strand
CTTGATATGACAGCTTTTTAACGTAGGGTGTGAGATCACCAAAATCCGCCTCAGCGACGTGCAGGATTGCCCGCGACACAGGCATTCCAGACTTGATCGCGCTCACGAGCGCGCGTACAAACTCGGGAAACATGCGCTCGATGTTGCGCTGACGGGTATTCTCAATAAAGAAATCAAGCCAGTACTGCGCCCAGGCGATGCTCACGGCGACGACGAGCAGCGGAATAAAGTACGGAGACTCAAAATACAGGAGGAAATCAATCACCGCGAACACGAGTCCCGCGATGATTCCTACGATGTGTCTGGGCTGTGTTTTCATCTTAGAGCTCCGGCTGGTTGAGTTCAAGGAATATGATGAACAGGACGTTCAGAAGGGGAATCACAAGATACGTTGAAATTGACAGTAACACGTCAATGGGAATCCCTCCTAATCCTCCGCCCAGGATGCTTATGAGAGACAGCGCCGCGACAAAAAACAGCGGTGCAGCGATAAGAATGCCTGTATAGATATCAGAGTACGTCTGGATCGCTTCTGTGTATTTCTGGCGCTCGAGCTCATACGTGAGCAATGATTCCTTTGATTTCTCTTCAAGATAATCCTGAAGATCCCCACCACTTTCCACGGTTGAGGCCATGCCTTCAAGGAACTCTTTGAATGCCGGGCTGGGAGTTGTACTCGCGACAGATCGGATTGCCGTGATCATGTCATAGCCGAAGATCGTGATAAACTGATCGATTTTCTTCGCCTCAAGGCAGATCTCACCATACTCCTCCGTCTGGTCAACAAGCTTGAACATGATGTTGGGGGGAACTCCGGATGCTGCAACTGCCGCCATATGATTAAGTGCGAAGGGCATATTCGCTTGGATGTTCGCGCGCCGGTCGCGCGCGCGCATGAGGGGGTACAGGTAGAATGAGAAAAAGCTGACGGCGCTGAGAATGACGGTCATGAACACTGTTTTAAGGAGAATGGCGAGCAGGGTTTCACCTTGAAAGAGGAATAAAAGTGGGAAGATGAGCAATGAGAAGGCGCCTGTGAACAGCGTGACAAGCACCATGATATTCACGTATGTATTCGAGAGTATTTTGAGGTTCGCGTATCTAATATTGTTGTACAGGCTTCTGAAGAATCCGGGGAACCTGTCAATAAGCCAGAAGCTGAGGTCTCGGACAGCAAGGTTCGCGACAGCGCCAACAAGGCTTGGCTTGTACAGTTGCAGCGCGCGTTTGTGCTGGAGCAGCTGCTGGACACGTTCAGCTTCTTTGCGGAGCAGTGTCGCATTGATGTGTTCTGTCTTTCCAAGATCCGAAAAATTACCTGTGCGGATATACCTCAGCCGTAAATCATTGTGAACGAGCTGCTCTTTTGTTTGGCGGGAGGGCTTGTACGTGAGCGCCGTGAGGAAGTCCCGCAGCGATCCCAGCCCAAGCAGGCTGCCGATTGTCGCAACTCCAGATATCTCTTTCTTCTCTTTCTCTTCAAGGATCTGATCGAATAAGGGAGCTTCTGAGCCCCTGAAAAACTTTCTGATAGCTGCAAGTATGCGCTGCAGCAGGTTCGGTTGAGAAGCAGGCTGCGGTGTCTCCTGTTTTGGCTTAGCGCGCTGTGCGATCGCCCGGCCTTGAGCTTCAAACGGGTGTTCGGGCGGCATATTTTTTGCGGTGTACGTTCGCACGGTTTCAGGCGCGGCTATCGTATCTTCGGCAGTCAATGCCCCTTCAGGAATTTCTGACCCAATGACAACCTCCTCCTCTTCTCCTCCCTCCAATATTGCGGTAGGCTGTGGCAGAACAGGAGCTAAGGGTGGTATTGGCTTTTTCTCGGGCTTTACCGCCTTCTTAGAACGTACGAATAGGGCAAGCCATGATCTCTTTTTTGGAATGGGAACAGGCACTTCTTCCCCTCGCATCCGCAAGGGCACATCAACTTGGATTTTGTACGCTTCGAGAAAGAGCTGCTCATTGTAATACCCAATGTTGCGGAGCAGTGAAAAAATGTAGCTGTTGTAATATGCGAGCCACGCCTCTTTGGATTTGCCCTGCAGCACCTGCTCTATGCGGTGTTCATAGCGTAAGTAGTCAAATTGGCCGTGCTGGTACTGTTCTTCAATGTGTTGGAGGTTTGTGAGAAACTGCTCTTTGGAGAGAACGTAGAGCTCAAGCTCGTGAAAGAGTTCAAGTATCTTCTCCGCGTGGCTTGATATGGGCATCGTGCATTATGCGTGCAGGAGCTTCTGCTCGAGGCGCTGCAGGAGTTCCTTGACTTCCATGGATACCTTCAGAATCTCTTCGCGCGCGTACTTCATCTTGATTCTGGCGACATCTGCAGCTCCCGCGGAATCGTATGTCGCAGTCTGCAGTTCCTTAAAAAATTGGTGCGCCACGAGGATTTTGTCCATGTCCTCTTGAATCTTCTCGAGCCGTACGTTCATTTGATGTTGAAGCGCTGACGCACTGCCTCCGGGTTTTTGTAGTACTGATTAATGAGATCGTTAACATCTTTGAAGTTTGTGATGTTCTGCGCTGCCATAGCTTCGAGTATTTTTGACCGCACTTTGAACTCCCGTTCAAGATCCTGTTTTTTCATGCCCGTGCGCTTCATGATTTTCTCGAAGATAACAGATTTGTTGTGGTACTCCAGCTCGTCCTTCACGGGATCCCACATAAACAGCTCATTGCTTGAAACATCTCCCATAACTCCCTCCTTGACGGATTTCACTTCTTGCAGCTCCTTCACCCGCCGAATGCTTTTTTCAGGGGTTTTGATATGGGTCTGCACAAGGATGATGTCGAGGGTCTCTATGAGCGACGCGGAGAGATTTATGGGAGGAGTCGCGAGCCTTCGCACGAGGGTCTTCACGGACGCCGCGTGGAACGTTGAGAAGCTCGGATGTCCGGATGCCATCCCCTGGAAGAGCACGAATGTCTCCTCGCCCCGCACTTCTCCTACGATGACATAATCGGGATTTTGCCTGAATGTCTCGCGCAGGAGGTCGAACAGCGTGATTTCTCCGTACCTTCCCCCAATGAGGTTGGGGATTCCGAAGCCCGAGCGCGTGACCGCGGGGAGCCAGTTGCTGTGCGAAAGATTTAATTCTCTCGTATCCTCAATGCTGCACACCCTCGCTTCCGGCGGGATGAATGACGCGATCGCGTTGAGGAATGTTGTTTTTCCTGAACCTGTCTCACCAACGGACATGACGTTGAACTTGAATTGAATCGCTATCCAGAGGTACGCGAAGAGATCAGGTGATGCTGTCTTGAACTTGATGAGATGCACAGGAGTCCAGGGCTCCTTTGTGAACTTTCTGATCGTGAATGTGGGTCCTCGCGTCGTGACTTCCTGGGTGTATGTGGCGTTGACTCGACTGCCATCTGGTAATGTGCCGTCAAGCAATGGCTTCGCGTACGAGATGTATCTCCCTGCTTTCTGCGCGAGCTTGTCCACGAAATCAGACATCTCCTGGTTAGACGTGAAGAGCACGTTTGTGCGCATGTTCCCGAACAGCCGGTGCACGATGTAGATTGGGAACCCGATGCCGTTGCACTCGATATCCTCAATATAATAATCGCTGAGGAACGGCTCTATCTCATTTAAGCCTACAGAGTTGCGATAGATATAATACATGACCTTATGATATGTTCGTTTCGTAATCTTCGCCCCGAGCTCGATGAGGATGCTCTGCACGTTGCGCTCAAAGTACTGGATGATGAGATTGATCTTTTTTGACTTGACAAAGCTGACGTTAATCATCTCCTCAAGCCCGAGCTGAACAAGCCGCAAAAGCTCTTTTTCGGTTGCGTCTAAGGGCGGCTCCTCCACAAAGTACACAAGCTCGTTGCTCTTCGTGTCCCAGAAGATATGCGCGAACGCGAACGGAGGAATGAGCGGATACCGCACATTTATCGTTTCCTTCGCCTTGAACTCGGGAAGCTTAATGAGCCGCGGCCGGAGGTCTAAGTAAAATCCCGTATCCGGTCCTGAGGACTCCTCAATCGGGTTTTCCGGCTTCTTTTTTTGAAAAAATGGCAGTTCCATGATAGTTCACTTTGAAACGACGTTTACGATGCGCGTTTTGATGAAATCCGCTTCGCTTTCCAGGACGAATTCGAGATCGTATGTGTCCGCGCAGTCGTCATTGCTGTCCTCCATGTGGAAAACAAGTTTTGCGGATCCCAAGCGTGAGTTGTTCCCGGGAGGCAGCAGCTCAGTATATCCGAGACCCGTATTCGCGCCTGAGCCACAGTCGAGATTGAATGCGAAATCACTCGTGTCAATGCTGTTTTCAATTCCATTCTCATCAATGTAATATAATTCGGTTAGAATGCCGTTGATATTCACCTCAGGAGGCGATTTCGCGTTATTGAACACGGCCTTTATCCTTGAATTTGAGAGAGTGATTTTGTTATTATCTACTCTTGTCTCCACGTCCGCATTAGAATACACATTGACATTGCCTAAGCTCACTTTTGTCCTCGGTTCTATGATCTTGCTCTCCGTCTCAAGCTCCCAGCGTATTCTGCTATCATCTATAATGAAGTCTCCCTGGCGCACTTCGAGGGGTATAACGCGCTGGGATCCCTGGCCTTCCGTTGCAACATCTCGTATCTGCCTGTCTAATCCGATCATCGTGTCTTTAGACCGCGAGTACGCGGTATTGTCCTTCATCTTCGTCAGTAGTGGCATTCCCGCCTGGAGGATGAGGACCATGGCGAGCGCAGCTATGAGTACATACAAGACTGCCGATATCCAGATTTCCGCGCGTTTGTTCTTTTTCATATTAAAAAAAAAGGAAAAATGCCCTTATGTTGGGCATCCGTCTTTGAGTTCAGCACCGTAGATGATTTCCTCCGCTTCTGCGCATGCAACTGGTCCAGCCTGACCTTCCCATTGGACTTCGGGGATTGCTTTAATTTGGCTAATGGAGCTGATTGCGGCTGTGTTCACAATCTCATAATCATCGATGCCTCCCTTCAAAAGGGGTGCCTGAGTTACGAGAGTATTCAGGGTTGTTACAGTTCCATCCGTTTTAATCAGAGTAAACGCAAATGCTGAGACGTCTTTGAATGGACCATTCTGAACGACAACCTTGATGTTTCCGCTCGTAGAATCTCTGCATGCTATCGCTCCGCTTGCATTTTTCACGAACTCAAACTCAACGTCCGTCGCACACTGCACTCTCGCTCCTTTCTCGTCTAATCCTTTCTCCTGCGCTGAAATGTAGTTTCGCGCAACGCTAATCAGGATCGCTCCCAATGCTATCGTAATCGCTATGAGGATTACGGACGCAATAATGGGAGAGATCGCTTTTTTGTTTCTCATTTGTTCACCTCGTTTTAACACGTACTTTCCGAGCGGTCAAGCTCAATCTGAGCCTGTGCACAATACACGCCCTCGCTCGCTCCCTCCACCTGAATTTTAGGTGTGATTATGACTTGCTCTATGGAGCCAATCTTCTCTGTTGAAGGGGCTTTAAGGGTAATCTTTTTCGTCGTTGCCTCATCTAAGTCCACGGTTGCACCCAGCACAGATTGGTTATTATAGACATCGATGTCACCAATGACGGCCACTTTAATATCGTCAATAACGTCTCCACGATTGTCAAGGATGAATGTAATTGTTTTTTCTGCAGAAGTATCAGTAGGCTCCGTGACACAAAAGCTCGGCTTTCCTCCAAGCTTGTGCACTTTGATGCTCGTATCCAGTGTGCAGATGCGCGCCTGAGATGATTTCGTTGTAACCGTATCCTGGGTCTCTTCCACATAATCTTTGCCCCAGCTCATGACAATCGCTCCCAATGCCACGGCAAACGCTATTAAAAGCACCGTTGCGATCAACGGCGATACCGCTCGTTTATTCATTCTCATTTTCGCACGCCCCGTTTGTTGAGTTGTTGAAATTCAGTCCGCAGCAGCCTCAGCTCCTCATTGCTCTTGGATATCAGGATGGAAAGCTCTTCTTTGATGTCTTGAGAACTGCTCACGAGGATCATAAGTAATAAAATGATGAGCCACAAAAACATGGCGATGAGGGCAGGCCACGTTAATCCCCCATCTAAGCGGAACAGGGAGTTGATCACGAGGAATCCTATCACAAGGACCGCGAGTCCCAGGATCATCAATGCCTTTTCAAATAATGTGGTTTTGCGTTGTTCAAACAATCTCATCAGTACATCCTCCTATCTCCCGTACGGGTTCTATGGAATCCCAGCATACGATATCTGCGCCTTCATGTTTGATCACGGGGCGTATATACACTTCCTGAATAGTTCCGAGCGCGGGAACGTTGGGAATCGTTATTTTTGTGATTGCGGCTGGCTCCAATGCGTCTGTGACGCTTGCGCTGAACACGTCATCAGATCCGAGGACGCTCACCTGCATCTTGCTTATGCTCTTCACCCCTAGGTTTTCTATGATAAAGGATAACCTGTTATCCGTGTGGCATATGAGCGGCTTCTCCGCCATGCGCACGAGGCGCAGGCTCACATACTGCTCGCAAAGCTGATCTCCGTTTGGTGCGTTCAACTGCTCATCAGCGACATAATTCCTTCCCCAGTTCATGACAATCGCTCCCAACGCGAGTGATACGGATAAGAGTAACATTGTTGCAATCAGTGGGCTAAGCGCTTTTTTATTCAGCATGAGATCTTCACCGCCTGCACTTCATTCATCGTCGCGATTTTATTGAGGCATGTGACTTCATACTCACCGGTTGACGTCACCGGGATCGCCTCGATGTACTGCACAACGCCATCCTTCTGCAGGATGAACTGCTGCTGCTCATCCGGGTCGAGCGCAACCTTTTTCTCCCGCGTCGGCAGGAGAGGCTCTCTCCGGTAGTCAAAAAAGCGGAAGATCACCTTCGTGATCTGGAGGTTGTTCCTGTTCGCGATTGTGATGTGGATTGTTTTGGATGTCTGGCACACACTTTCAATGCTCATGCCTGTGCTTTCACACTCCTGCGTATTCTCCGTTCTTTTTTTGATCACGTCCACATTGGACTGTGTGTAGCCGAAGATCCAGTTCATCGTGATGACGCTCAGTACGATTACCATGGCCATGAGTAGCACCCAGCTAATCCAGACATAATCCGCACGCTTATTCCTCCATAACATGGACGTTCACTCTTTCTTTTGTTTGTGATATGAACACTGCCCTCAGGCTCAATGAACGCTCGATGGACAGCTCATAATCAATGCCGTGATACCGAATGGTCAATGACGAACCTTTGTACGGGATCCGGGCTTCCGTATCCACACGAATGAGGGATCCGTACAATACGTCTGCGGGCTCCGGCAATGTGTTTATGATCATGATCTCATCGTCGCGGCTGTGCAAAGCGATGAACCCAAACGCGGGATCCCTTGTCCTCGCG
>CAZHJH010000069.1:1982-7382 GCA_964533475.1 uncultured Methanosarcinales archaeon | reverse complement strand
ACTATTCGGCCATGGACATACCCGTCATTCGCACCCGGCTGGATGAGCTTGCAGTTGCGCACCGTGCGCGAGTCATTTTTATGACTAACTGAAGCCGAGTATCTGAAAACCATGCTTCTTGACTTCTTCTTCAGCAAAATACGACTGCCCCTTTGTTTTTAGAATGTATGTTATCTTTTTTTCCAAGACCCTTCCCGTATATTGCTTTGCACCTGGATCATACTCCCTGAGCACAAGCGTATCCCCTACACTGCATTTCCAGTCCGCAAGCCGTACATCAAACGTTTTCACTCCTCGAAGAATAGCATTAAACGATTCGGGCCATGTCTTTTTTTCAATGCGCATATCCCCCTGCAAAATCTGCTTATATAAAAACCAGTCGCATAATACATTTAAAGCTGTGCGGTTTTGTGTGCACGATGGCAGGTGTTGATGAGTATATGCGGATTAAACAGGGATTGCCGCCGCCCAATGAGCAGAAAGTTGGTCCTGACAGGGCTGCTGCGCCGCCAGAGCTTCCTACTGCTGTTGCGCATGAAGAGCGAGCATGCCTTGATATGTACAGGGTCTATGAGGCCGGATCGCGCATCTGCGTAAGGCCCGAGAGCATAGGCAATCCAGACGAATTAAAGCTGAGGTCGGTTACGACATGGAGATTTGATCTTGATATCCTATCATTGGATGGCCGGGTTCATCAGGCAATTAATGGATTGGACAGGATCACAAGAGCTGAAAGCGGCCAAGCAGTAATCTATTCCGTGCCTGGAGTGTGGCTCACAACAGTAGATGAGAGGATGCGTGCATTGGCAAAAGAATTATCAGGAGAATGCATTCGGGAAAAGCCGTTTGAAGGGAATTTCTAGACATATCACTTCTTCGCATACTTCCACATGAACAAAAACTGGTTCTTGTAACTTTTTGCATTGTCTTTGTTTTCAATAACGATGGCAACAGGAGGTTTCGCCGTCCATATGAAGAGCACGACAGTATCGTTGTAAACGACTGTGTCTGTAACGCTCTGAAATTCCTTGGGATGAAAGCGCGCTTCTCCCACGTACTCCTTTACGAGAACGCTTTTTCTCATTTCTTCCGTAAAGATGACTTTTGATTTGATTTTTGCTTTCCTTTTTTTTCTCTGCCATAAATCCCAGTACGGGCCCATAACCTCACGGAATAATCCAGAAACTCCAAAGTCGTAATAGGTTCCTCCGGGACTGAGCTCTTCGAGTATTCGGTCCATGACCGTGCGGATACCTTTTGTGCCCGTATACACGGTAACGCGCTGTTTCTCTCTGGAGGAATCACTTTTCGCTTTCAACTCAGGCATGATCCCTTCGAGCATGTCTTCCTTTGATCTCAGGAGTTCAAGCAACTGCTCAGGCGGAGCTGCCTCAAAGTATTGTTTTTTTCCTTTAATGACGGAACTAACGAGACCTTTCTCTTCAAGTCGCTGTAGTATTTGATACACGGTTCCTCGATGGAGATTTGTTTTTTTGATAATTGGGCCTGTGAGCGTGCTCCCTGTTTCGAGAAGTGCAAGATAAATCGAGGCTTCCGCTGGCGTGAATCCAAGCTCTTCAAGCACTTCGCGCTCTGACATTTACGTTCTTAATGACGGGTGCTTTATAAATATTGTGTTTTGTTGTCTTACTTAAGATGACAATAGTTGATATAGTTAATTGCTACTACCTAGGTATGACAAATATAGCTGGTTGATATCCATGACTCAAACACCAACGCTCGAAACCATTGCAGCCCGCCTTGATGGGCATTCTGTGAAGGAGTTCTTCGGCTATGCCCGTGGAAGGCATCTTCATCCGCAGGAAATACACTGTGGGGAGCTGGAATCTGCGTTGAAATCCATCGCACAGCAGATCAAGCTCGTTCCCGAGCAGGTGTGGGCGTCTTCACGCTTTCAGATGCTATTCAGAGCTACAAATCCTAAGCATTTGCGCCTTCTTGGACTTGATGAGTTCTATGAACAGGCAAAACAGGC
Source organism: uncultured Methanosarcinales archaeon (assembly GCA_964533475.1). Lineage (GTDB taxonomy): Archaea > Nanobdellota > Nanobdellia > Woesearchaeales > JAGVYU01 > JAGVYU01. The sequence goes on along the minus strand of CAZHJH010000069.1, from coordinate 5,386 downwards.
TGTTGACTCAGGAAGGCAAATGAGCATTTTACCGTACAACTCGCTTTTTCCAATTGAAACCGTGCGCAAGTTCATCCCAGCGCGATCTGACAAATTTTCAGGGAGATGGCGCCACAGCATGGATCCGTATGGGATCTTCCGGGGAATGGACAGGGTTATCGCAATAGACAAGAGTGGAAAAGAGATCTACCTCGCTACGCGAAAATTCCCGGATGCGGTGCTTGCCAATATTACAGAATCCTGCCCAATTGGGTGCGATGGCTGCTATAAAGGATCAATGATTAGAACAGCGCTTGCCTCGCTCGCTGAGATTTATCCAGAATATGCGGAGATTAAGCAGCAGTTGAGCCTGCAGCAGGACAGAGCTATTGAGCAGGCTAGACTCCTTACGCAATGGCTCAATCTTCATCCCGAAGTGGACACGATTGTCATGAGCGGCGGAGAGCCCACGTTGTTCTCCAATAAAGCACTTGAAGGCATACTCAGTGAATACAAAAAAGCTAAGCATGTGAGAGTCGTCAGAATGTGCACATCATCGGTTTTTCAAGGTATGTGGTATCGCATTGATGATCAATTTGTAGGTGTGCTCAGAAACTTTGAGGAACCAACAGGAAAACAGTTCTACATTAATGCGCATGTTACGGACGAGCATCAGCTTATGGCGGACGAGGCAAATGCGGCTGTACGAAAACTCAATGCTGCCGGAATCTCCGTCCATTTGCAGATGCCTGTTCAGGAAGGAATTAATTTCAGGAGAGATGATTTAGAGTATTCAACGGAAAAACTCAGAAAAATTTCAAAAGAAGCATATGCGCGAGGCATGATTCCGTACAAAGCGATAGTGGACATGCACAGTCCATCACATCCCGATCTCACTGTGCCCATAGAAACTGTTTCAAAAGTCATCGGTTTTCTCGACCAACACGAGATGAACTCAGATCATGAACGGTGGCAGGCATGGAATATCCTTCATGAGCAGGGCAATGACTATATCTACGCATGGCCTCACTTCACGGCGGTAAAAGATATTGAAGGAGATCATGTAACCTACTATATTCCTAAAGTGGAAGTCGGAGAAAGAAAGCGCATCGTTGTGCATACATATACGGAACCGAAGATTCCCGGTCACAACGATGATCTGGAGAGCTTAAGCCAGATTAGGGATAAGGATGTCCTCGCACGCATTGCAGAAGTACAGGACGCACATCGCGAACTCAGCAGGACTATTGAGGAAATCGAGGCAACTAACCTCCCCTTCGCTGAAAAAGCGAAGAGGATCGCTCCTCTCGAGAGATCGTTTTACAAGATTTCGGGAATCCAGTACGCTGAGAACGAACCGTTGATTTTGAATTAACGAAAAAATTGCAAAGTTTCCGATTTTGTTTCTATTTTTCGGAGTTTCTCCGGTTTTCCCGAAAACTTTATTTTTTCTTTCGAAATAATTATATAATTGTGCCGCATAGGTATATTAATGAGGAAATACAGAAAGAAGAGAATGGCGCTCGAATTTGAGAAAACTGAGAGCATGGAAGCTACACATCTTATAGATTTAAGAAAAATATGGGGGACGCTGAAAACAAAAAAGACTGCACAGCAAATCAAAAATGAGCTCCGCAAGGGCTGGGAGTAATGTTCTACTTTGACACGTATGCCCTTATTGAGATTCTTCAATCAAATCCCGCATATTGTGCCTATGATAACGTCATTAGCGTAGTTATTTCTCAATTGAATCTCATGGAGTTATATTATTGGGCGCTTCGTGAACGTGGACAAGAGACCGCAGACCGATATTACGATTATTTAGAAAGATTATGCCGTCCATTCACAAGCGAAGATATTAAACTCGCGTGTAAATTCAGATTTCAACACAGAGGAAAAGGCATATCTTATATTGATGCTCTTGGATATGCGATGGCTAGGCGGCTTTGTATTAAATTCCTCACGGGAGACAACGCATTCAAAGGACTGCCGAATGTGGAGTTTGTGAGGTAAAAAAGAATCAACGAGGAGATTGCTCTCCAAAAATCACTTCTCCTACAACGTCTCCAATTTGACGTCCAGCCCAGGCAATATTCCTTAGCGCTTTTTCTGAATTTCCGTATGGATGTTCAGAAACGACCCCATAGACAAACGCCTGGCGTTGTTCTCCCCAGTGACTTAATGAAGAGTCAGATGCCGGACTCGGTTGTGGATTTCCACCATCAAATATGCGAGCGAGCTCATGTCGTACCGCTTGCCCGCGGGCATCAACGGCTCCGTGATTATATCCGACAGCGTAACTAACTACTGCGGCCGTCATTGCGGCGGCGCTTACACCTGCTAGCATTATTCTACCCATAGTTCTCACCATGATAGTGAAATCCAACACGATTTATAAACCTTACTATTTTAACCACTTAGAAGTAATGACTACCCCTTCACAACGCCAATCGGCTTGCACTGCGCGACTAACTTCCCAATCCCTGCCTCGTCAGAAACTTTCACGACCTCATCAACGTCCTTATACGCTTTTGGAGCCTCTTCAGAAATCCCTTTCCAAGATGCTGCTTTGATAAAAATGTTTTCCTTCTCAAGCTGCTGCTTAAGTTCTTGGCCTCTCCAAAGCTGGTTTGCTCTTACACGAGACATTAAGCGTCCAGCGCCATGCGCCGTGCTACCAAAACTCTCTTTCATGGATTTCTCGGTACCCACAAGCACATACGATGAGGTTCCCATGCTCCCAGGAATAAAAATGGGTTGTCCAATCTCACGATACTTTTTAGGAATTTCCAGTCTTCCCGGCCCAAATGCCCGCGTTGCGCCTTTGCGATGCACCCACGCCATGAACTTCTCGCCATCCACTTCATGCTCTTCAAGCTTCGCGATATTGTGCGCGACATCATACACGGTTTTGACTTCCGTGTCCTCACCAAACACTTCCTTAAAGGACCTACGCACCTGATGTCCGATCATGTGACGGTTTGCCCAAGCGAAGTTAGCTGCGGCGCACATGGCCCCAAAATAGTCTTGAGCAAGTTTGCTCTTCGCGGGAGCATACGCGAGATCTTTCTCAGCCAGCGTTTTCATAATCTCAGGAAACTGCTCTTCAATCGCTCTCAGATAATCCGTGCACACTTGATGCCCTAATCCCCGGCTTCCGCAGTGAATCATAACAACGATTTGGTCCTCTTTGAGGATGCCAAATGCCTTCGCGGTTTTCTTGTCAAAGATTTTTCCAACGTATTGAATCTCAAGAAAATGATTTCCAGAGCCTAATGTGCCTAATTGGCCACGGCCGCGCGCTTTCGCCGTGTGGCTTACCGCTTTCGGATCAGCCCCGGGCATCGTTCCATACTCCTCGCAGCAATCGAGATCATCCTGCGTTCCATAGCCATGCTCGACCATCCATTTCGCTCCTTTCACAA
>CAZHJH010000069.1:0-1882 GCA_964533475.1 uncultured Methanosarcinales archaeon | reverse complement strand
AGATCATCCTGCGTTCCATAGCCATGCTCGACCATCCATTTCGCTCCTTTCACAAGAACTTCTTCAAGCTCAGCATCCGTGAGCCGTAGCAATGATTTAGCACCAACTCCCGGTGGCACATTCTTAAATAGCACATCCAGCAGTTTATGGATCTGAGGTCGCACTTCTTTTGGCGTGAGATTTGTGACGAGCAAACGCACGCCGCAATTTATGTCAAAACCAACGCCCCCTGGAGAAATGCAGCCATCATGCGCGTCAATCGCGGCAACACCACCAATTGAAAACCCGTAGCCTTGGTGCGCATCCGGCATCATGATCGAGTACCCGCGGATTCCCGGGATTGTCGCAACATTCATGCCCTGGAGAATACATCTATCCTCCATCATCTTGCTCATGAGCGCCTCATTCGCGAAAATCTTGAGCGGGACGAGCATCTTCCCAGATTTCTCTACAAGATACGAGTATTCATTGATTTTCTTGGGTTTAATGTCACTCATAGATCATGCACCACCTGAACAGTAACTCGTCCTTTCTCTTCTTTTATAAACATGTCGTTATATGTAACTGCTTTAATCGCGGTGTGGATCTCGTAATGATCCGCTGAGTCACCCAGAATGATGGCATGCAGGGAATATCCTTCTTTGTTCTTCGAAATGGTGAGCGATTTAACGCCTCCAAGCAAAAAACCCTCAGTGTCAAGCAGGATCACAAGCTGCTGGAGAAAGTCAAAGAGCAAGGACTCCTTCTTCTTTGCGGCAACGTTAATTGTTTTCTCAATGGATTGCCTAACTTTCTTCACGCCGCACATGATCGCGGTTGTGGCTAACGCTGCGTTTGTGAACGCTTCCTCCAATGTTTTTCCATACGCCCTGAATTTCGCGTCTGCCGTGTGTTCAAGGAATTCGTACGGTTTCATTCATATCGGGAGGGTATCGAGGTATAAAAAGATGTCGAGAATTAACCGGAAGACAAATAGTCCCGAACCGCATCCCGGAGTGTTTTTCCCGCTTTTACCGCTTCGCGCTGCGCTCTTCCTTTTCTCTCGCTCGGATCAAGATTAGGATTAAAGTCAATTGCCACATTCCCCTCTCTGTCCTCGTAAATCCGCAGTTTGGAATGCATATCCCACCGAGAACCGATGCGATACTCCATATCTCCCCTTGTTTTGATGTCTGACATCACGTTCTCAACACCTTGGGTAAGCACAACATCAAATGCACGTTCATACCCACAATGCGATTCGTACAACCGCACGATCTCTAACAGATGAGTCTCAGTAAGTTCCTCAAGTTTCATGACTGAGTAAAGTACGGATTGATTTAAAAGGATGACGCTGCTTAAGAGCAGAAAAGATTATAAAGAATGCGACAAGACTTATATAAAGGGGTACTAAGCATTAAAATAGGCATAATCGGGGGAAGTGGTCTTGACGATCCGAAGCTGCTCAAGGATGAGGAAGAGCTCCATATGCCCACGCAGTATGGAAATCCATCATCACCGTTAAAAGAGGGAAAGATTCATGGCGTTGACGTCGTCCTTCTTTCCCGTCACGGAAAAACGCATACGCTGCCCCCTTCACAAGTGAATTATCGCGCGAACATATTTGCCTTGAAAGAGGCGGGATGCACGCATATCCTGGCGACAACGGCATGCGGGTCACTCCGGGAGCAGATCCAGCGCGGGGATTTTGTCGTGCTTGACCAATTTATTGATTTCACAAGGCAGAGGAAAACGACGTTCTTTGAGGAGTTTGTTGATGGGAATATCAAGCACGCGTCCATGGCGCGCCCTTTTGATGAGAAATTACGCGGTGTACTCATCTCAGCGTGCAGAAAACACAATGTGCGGCATCACACCATAGGAACCGTGATCACGATTGAAG
>CAZHJH010000068.1:1258-7413 GCA_964533475.1 uncultured Methanosarcinales archaeon | reverse complement strand
TAATAGTTGTTGGCATTGCGGGCAGAGCCCATGACCTTGCGAAGCGGTTTCGGCGATCATCCAACGGAAATCGGCAACTGCAGAATCTTGAGGATGAGCTTGAACATAATGGATTCACAATTCTTGAGCACGAAATTGGGGTTGGACATCATTCCGCGCGGGGATTTCCCGTTCCCTATGTCTATGTGGTTGCAGGAAGGGAGTGATATTAAAAGTGAGAATCATGGGCCCAGAGGGGTTCGAACCCTCGACCTTCACAGTGTGAATGTGATGTCATCAGCGGTATGATTTTGCCATATAACCACTAGACTATGGGCCCAAGAGAAGCTCTGTTGTCTGCTCCGCATATTTAAACATTAGCCTTCACTGCCAGGTCGAGTTTATCGTGTCCTTTTTCACTATCCCTTTGTCCAAATGCATGCTAAAATTTATATACATTGCATCGTATGGAGGAGTATGGATTTCAAGATATTGCTTTTGGGAACCCTATCTGGAACCGTGATCTTGCTTCTCGCCTGTAACCTTGCGACAACTGGAAAGAGTTATCAACCTGTAGATCCCTCAAGCCATTGCGAACCTTGTGAGCAGAATGACTGTGAATGCAAATGGATTAAGCAGATAGCTCTTTGTGATATGCAATTTCATGGAGGCATATGGTGTGGAACTGCGTTTGACAACTGCCCAGACTATTGGTCCTCTGAATGGGGTTGCTCTGATTACAGCTATCCGGATGATAGGATTCGATGCATGGATAGGGCTATAGAAAAGTGTGGTGAAGAATATAGTGCCTGCCGTGCACAGGCATATCAATGGAAAGATGATTGCGAAGCGCGCGGATCAGGTTAACTATCAATGAGCGGTTGCGTATATGTTTCTTCGGAGAGCGGGCTTTTGAGCATAATTGGCAGAGGATTAACTCTCGGGGAATCATTGTGATTTCATATATATAATTCAGTAGTCTACACTTCCCCATACGTGTATACTGAAAAACAAAAGCTTTAAATAGTTCAAGGATAAACGATGAAAGAAGGCAAACCTGTACTTGTGGAGGGAAACAATGGGGTTTTTCGGCAAAATCAAAGAGATGATCACGGGAGCTGAAGAAGAAGTTGTTGATGAGGAAGGGTATGTCGAGCTGGACACAGACGCTGAGTCTCCAAAGGCAAAGGTTGTCGTTCGCCCATTCGTTCTGCAGGATTTTGAAGGCGTAAAGCCGATTCTTGATTCTCTTCGTGAAGGAAAAACCATTGGTCTTGTCAATATGCGGCCTTTGAAGGAAAAGGATCTTGTTGAATTGAAACGAGCCGTAAACAAATTGAAGAAAACATGCGATGCCATTGAGGGAGAGATTGCAGGATTTGGAGAGGATTACATTATTGTCACGCCAAGCTTCGCGCAGATTTACAGGTCGAAAGGAACGCAGGACATCAAAGCGGAGCCTGTGAATGAAGAGCTTAAGGGCACAGTAACTGAAGATCGGTTTTAGTTTGTTCTTTTTCTGTATCTAAATGCATATAAACTCATTCCATACTTAAAACCCCATGGACAAGATTCAGTTCGGGGCTTGGCAGGCGATCAACATGTGCCTTGCTGTGCAGCCGTTTGAGCGAGTGGTGATTGTTGCGGACAGGGAAACGGATACGATAACACAATCGCTTTGTGCCATGGCGCGTGCGATCACACCGCATATAACCTATTTTCTCATGGAAGATTTCGGCAAGCGGCCTTTTCAAATGCCTGATGTCATCCGTCAGGCGCTTTTGACCGCGGACGTTTCCATATATACGGGCACATACGTTGAAGGGGAGCTGCCTTTATTCCGTCAGCATATCTATGATATCGTAGCACGGGGGCATTTGCGCCACGCAGGTATGCCTTGGCTCACAACGGAAATCATGGAACAGGGAATGAATGCGGATTATGAACAGATTAAAGCACTTTGCAGGAAAGTTGTCGACATTGTGACGCCTGCAAAGCACATTCTCGTAACAACTGCGCTTGGCACTTACTTGGAAGTTGATGTAGGCAAATGGCAGTGGGATATTTGCGATGGCCATATTACCCCGGGACGCTGGAGCAATCTGCCCGATGGCGAAGTCTATACCTCTCCAGAAACTGTCAATGGCATTGCCGTTATTGACGGTGTGCTTGGCGATTATTTTGACAAGAAGTATGGTGATCTTTTAGGCAATCCCGTTCGTGTTGAAATACAACGTGGCCATGCCGTTCTTGGATCAGTGCGGTGCGATAACAAAGCATTGGAAGAGGAACTCTCAGCATATATATTCAGACCCGAACCCAATTGCAGCCGCGTTGGGGAATTTGCAATTGGGACGAATACCTTCCTCACTGAGATTATTGGAAACCTGTTGCAGGATGAAAAATTTCCGGGTGTGCACGTAGCGTTCGGAGACTGTTATCAGTCCACGACGGGATGTCCACTGGTTTGTGATTACCATATTGACGGGGTCATTCGCAAGCCCACGGTAGTTGTCGATGGAAGAACAATCATGGTGGACGGAGAATTCAGGATATAATCTGCGCTTAATCTCTTTATTGAATAATCCACAAAATATATAAACCGTTGAATACCTTGGAAGAGCATGCCCGAGATTCTCAAGGATCAAAAATGCCCAATCTGCGGCGAGAAATCATTATCGCTGACGGAAGACGAGCGTGAAGTTCCGTTCTTTGGCCGGATGTACATGTTTTCCATGAACTGCGAGAAGTGCAAATACCATAAGGCGGATGTGGAAGCTGTAGAGGATAAAGAGCCATGCAAATTCACGCTCGACATCACTTCTGAGAAGGACATGCATATCCGCGTTGTGAGAAGCTCGCAGGCGGTTGTGAAAGTGCCATATGTGACAACGATTGAGCCCGGTCCCGGATCGAGCGGGTATGTGACAAATGTGGAAGGTGTTTTAAATCGCATCAAGCACCAGATTGAAGTGCTCAAAGAAACTGAAGAAGAAGATGACGCACGGAAGAAAGCAAAAAACCTATTGAAAAAAATCAACAGGATCATGTCGGGAGAAGAGCCTTCAAAGCTCATCATTGAGGATCCCTCGGGAAACTCCGCGATTATTTCTGAAAAGGCCGTTAAAGGAAAACTCGTTGGCGTGAAGAAGGAAGAGGAGTAATTACTGGAATTCAGGCAAGAGCTTCTCGATATCCGAAATTAATCCCTCGATCGTTTCATACTCAATAAATCTCTGCGTGACCTTGCGCAGGGAAGATGAAGGAGCGCTGCCTTTTCTGAACACACAAATAATAGGAACACCGGAATCATCAGCGTATGCTATCTCCATGCCAACTCCAATTGAAGGGAACGTCACATCTGCGATCATAATATCACAACCCCTTCTCAGCAGTTCTTTAGAGTCAATCTGGGTTGTATCATACTCATGAGGCAGAATGATCTCGTGCTCTCTGTTTAGGACGCTGTTGCGGAGCGGATCATATAACTCCTTCCGATAATTATAATTTCGAGAATGGCTCACATATATTTTCATATATGGGGGGTTCCTCAGGTTGGATAAATAGATTCCTCTTCTGCAGAATATGCCAAACATTTTTAAACCATGCTGTGCTTCTAAAGCTCGGGGGGAGCCATGAGATATATTGCCGTGATATTCATTCTGTTTGCACTAGTAGCATGCACTTCCACATATGAGCAAAAAATTATCATTCCTGAAGACGAGCCCGTAATCAATGAAGCTCCCAATGTTGAAGAAGCGCCTCAGGAAACAGGTGAGGAGCAGGAAGAAGCGCGTGAGGGTGCGGAAGAAATTCCGATAGATGAATCTGATGAGCAGCAGCCAGAGCAAACGGTTGTTCCTGTGAATGTAAAGCGCAATCTGAGTGAGGAGGAGGAGCGTTATAAGGAAATGAACGCGAGAGGGTTAATAGATTTCAGCATGATCACGGCGCGCCAATGCACTGCACTCATTGAGTCATGGAAAAACAATCAGCGGAAAGTGGAGGACCAGCTTGAGGAAGCCAACAATGACTTTGACGACGCGCAGGCAGACTATGATGCGGCGCTTGCAGCGTACGAGGCGGCGAAGGAGGGAGGAAATCCTGCTAAAATAGATTCCACAAAATATACGCTCGACCGCGAGCAGGAAGAATTAGAGGATTGGGAAGATTTCTTAGAAGACAAACAAGATCTCTTTGACAAAACCGTGTACACATATGATACGGTTAAAACGGAGTGCAAGAAATTACAGGTAGTGGTCTAGCGGTTTTTCAATCCCATCGTTGCGTCAATGTCCTGAGCGATTATTGTAAGCTCATCAAAAATTCTATTCGCGTCTTTCCTGAGCTCTTCGATCGCGCTCTTGAGAGTCCCCCCGCGCAGCATGACTAATCGGTGTTCTCTGAAGAGGATGCCTGATTCCATTAAGTTTCTGATGTGATGGTTGACACGCGCGGAGGAGACATCGAGCTCTTCCGCAAGCAGCTCTGTGGGAATGCCACGCTCGTTTGAGAGGCGTTCAAGCAGCGCTGCGACAAGCCGCGTTGAGAGATGCGTTAAATCCCTGCCCCGGGAAAAGCCAAGGCTGTCGCATACCCATTCTATGTCCTCAGTCACATTTTTCTGAACGGGTTTTACAAGATCCCGAACGATGATTTGCTTATGCATGTTCCTTTGATAGAATCAGAGTATATAAATGTTTCCACTATATCTATATCATTTCAACTATTTAATAATGAATTCGATTTTTAGTAAGATTTATATACAAGGAAAAGTTACCCAATTATCAAAGGAGGGGTCATTATGAATATCAAACCGATAGGAGAGCGTGTGCTACTCAAACCAAAAAAAGAGGAAGAAAAAACAAAAGGGGGAATATACATTCCGGAGTCTGCGAAGGAAAACAAGAAAGAAGGGGAAGTGCTTGCCGTTGGCACGCTCAAGGACGGCAAAGAAATCCCCCTCAAGAAAGGAGACCGCGTGCTGTATGGCGGATACAGCAGCGATGAGTTTGAGATTGACAATGAGAAATTCATCATCGTAGAATACAAAGATATTCTCGGAAAGTTCGAGTGAGGTGAGTGTAATGGCAAAACAAATCATGTTTGATGAGAATGCACGGCAATCATTAATGAAAGGCGTAGACAAAGTAGCCAATACCGTTAAGATCACTCTAGGGCCCAAAGGAAGGAATGTCGTGCTTGACAAAATGACGCATCCGCTCATCACGAATGACGGAGTCACGATCGCGAAGGAAATAGAGCTCTCGGATAAGTTTGAGAACATGGGAGCGAAGCTCATAAAGGAAGTCGCGTCAAAGACGCAGGACACGGCAGGCGATGGAACGACGACCGCAATCCTGCTCGCACAGGCGATTATTTCTGAAGGGCTGAAAAACATCACGTCCGGAGCAAATCCCATTGAAGTCAAGAAAGGGATTGAGAAAGCGGTTATCAAAGTCGTTGAGCACCTCAAGCAGCGCAGCATGGACGTGCGCGAGAAGGAGAAGATCATCCAAGTCGCGACAATCTCCGCTAATAATGACGAGGAAATTGGAAAACTCATTGCGGATGCAATGGAAAAAGTCGGAGCAACGGGAGTCATCACGGTTGAGGAGGCGAAAAGCATTGAGACGTCTCTTGAACTCGTGGAAGGGCTTCAGTTTGACCGAGGATTCATCTCACCGTATATGGCCACAGACCAGGAAAAAATGATATGCGAGCTTGAGGAAGCGTATGTCCTGATCACAGACAAGAAGATATCAAACATGAAACAGCTCATCCCCGTGCTCGAAATGGTCGCGAGCGAAGGAAAACCTTTATTGATCATCGCGGATGACGTTGAGGGAGAAGCGGTAGCTACGATCGTCCTCAACCTCATTAGGGGAGCCCTGAAAGTATGCGCGGTCAAAGCGCCCGGATTCGGGGACGAACGCAAGGAAATGCTCGAGGACATCGCCATCCTCACGGGAGGAAAAGTCATTTCCGAAGATACGGGAATGAAACTCGAGCAGGTGAACGAGCAGATGCTTGGATCCGCGCGCAGAATCACCGTGAGCAATGAGGCAACGACGATTGTCGAGGGGAAAGGCAACAAGAAAGATATTGATAACCGCAGAAAGGTGCTCGAGAGCCAGATCAAACTCGCGGACTCTGATTACAAGAAAGAGGATTTA
>CAZHJH010000068.1:0-1248 GCA_964533475.1 uncultured Methanosarcinales archaeon | reverse complement strand
AACGGAAACGGAGATGAAGGAGAAGAAGATGCGAATAGACGACGCACTTCACGCCACAAAAGCTGCCGTGGAGGAAGGCGTTGTTGCCGGGGGCGGAGTTGCGCTGTACCGCGCGACGAAAGTCCTCGACTTGCTCAAAGTTGAAAACGACCAGCAGGTTGGAGTTACGATCGTGAAACGCGCGCTTGAAGAACCCTTGCGTCAAATCGCGAAGAACGCCGGCCGCGAAGGCGCTGAAGTCATCGCGCGCTTGCACGGCGTGAAGGATGAGGTTACTGGTTACAACGCTAAGAAGGACATCTATGAGGACCTTGTGAAAGCGGGCGTGATTGATCCGACAAAAGTCGTGCGTAGCGCGCTGCAGAACGCCGCATCAATTGCAGCACTAATTTTGACAACGGAAGCAGTGGTTACGGACTTTGACAAAGAAAAGGACGAGAAGCCGGCGACGATAATTATATAATCATTGATTCTGTTATTATTATTTTGTTATGGATTTATAAATGGCCAAGCACTTTGAATATTCATGATCGGAGCGCAAGAACCCATTGTGTACGCTAGAAGGAGAGCGCGATCTTTAGATTCATCACAAGCGATCATGGACGCCGTTGAGCGGGCGCATGCTGCGGGTGCGCTGTCGTTCTCATCACATGAATTTCTAAGGAGGCTCAACCAAAAACTTCCCGCAGAAAATGAGGGGATCTCCTATCGCCATCGCTTCCTATCCTGTCTCAGCCCCGCCGCTGCTGATGAATGGGTCTGCTCCCCACCGAGCGACGTGGTTATCGACGACCTCATATCCCTGCAACTCCTCCCGTTTGAGGAAACCCTTGAATTCATGGCATCACATGAGCGTCCGGGAGAAGCCATCATCCATATGAGAAATCGAATGCTTGCCGGTGACTTTGATGCGCAAAATCCTCTGCATATGCAGCTTGAATTTTCCCGGTACGCAGCTAATCCACAAAGCTTTAGAGTTAAATACACGGAGCATACATTCGCGAGCTTTAATAAGTTACCACGAGTTGCAGGAGAGGTTATACTGGAGTCTGAATATGATGGAGTAGTTGCTGCAACTGCGCATGAAGCTGTAGAAGTCTATCGTCAAATACTGGCGAGAAAGAGGGAGGAAATTCCATTGCTCGTGATTGGCAATATCCGCTACGGCTCACTGTGGGTGGTTGAGCCCATAGAACCGTATCTGTGCACAAAGGATGTTTACGTATTATATGATTTCATCTCATCAAT
>CAZHJH010000067.1:4788-7437 GCA_964533475.1 uncultured Methanosarcinales archaeon | reverse complement strand
TATAACGCGAAGATTTCCATTCTCATCAATCACTGCAAGCCTCTCCCCATTGGAAGCATTGCTAAATGTAATCGGAGAATTTGATGAATAATTATGCGCAAAAATAGTGCCAGAAACATTCACATCACCAGTGACTTTCAGTTTCTGATCAGGAGTCCGTGTCCCGATTCCAACTCTTCCCGTTGTCGTCTCAAAATAGAAATACTGGTCTGACGTATTGAAGAGCACATTCCCTTCCACGTTCAGCGTTGCCTGTGCTTGCTTATTATAAGAAGCATCATTTGCAATGAGCACATTTCCTTCAAAAAGCGCGCTTCCCGTAGTTGTTGGAGCACTACAGCCCATACTTCCTACGCATAATCCTCCACCCTCAATTTCAAGGCTTCCCCCTGATGCTACTGTACCAACAGTGAGGGTAGCATCCGGATTTGTATTTCCAATCCCGACCTTATTACTGCTCGAATTAATCCACAGGGTTCCTGCATCAACCATGACATCCGTGCTCACATTCAGTCTCTGCATACTAACATTCGAGAAATTTGCATACGCTGCAGTTGTTGTATTCCAGCTCCCATACTCTCCATTGAGAGTGAACCATTTGTTGTCGTTCGGAGCGCCTTGTGTGACAAAAGAGGTATTCAACGCAATAATCCTTGCATTAAAATTCGTCACATTCAGAATATGTACTGCGACTGTTTGATTGATCTGCGTCACATTATGCGCAATCGTCGCAACAGACTCATTGAGTGAGATAATCCTCGCATTAAAATTAGAAATATTATACGCGTTAATCGCTCCGGTGACATTCACATTTCCCGTCACATTAAGTGTTTTGGCATACAGATCAGAAACATTCAGGATAATCGCCGTTGTAAGATTCTGCGTCGCAATATCTCCCGTGTCCACAAAGAAATGGCTCATACCTCCTTGAATATTCGAGATATTCGTAATGATCTGATTAATGATCTCCTGTACTGAAGTGCTATTATCGATTAAGAACAGCTGTGAAGCATCCCTAATCCCGCCAGCGTTCGCGATAATGAGGCCGCCAGAGGCAGTGCCGTCTCCATACACAAAGTCACACGCGGCATATGTCACCGCGTCCTGATCCACGCATACAATGATCTGATAGTCTTTGCCAGGTGTAAGATTCAACGTTGAGTTCCTTCCGAGAACAATATCAAAAACGCCTTGGAAGTCTGTCGCGTTGTTGTAAATCACAGGCCCCCATACAACGGCACTTAAATTGTTGTACTCCGTAACATTAATCCGTAGGGATGCGGGTGTCATTGCATCTCCCGTCGTGGCATTCGCCAATTTTCCCTGGAACGATATGAACGTTTGAATCTGCACTTGTGCGAGAATGATGGGAAGGGCTAGTGCAATCCCAACAAAGAGGCACAGGAGTTTACGCATGGAGCACCTCGAGAGCTTTGATCTCCTTGCTCCTCCCAAGGCGATATAGCTTGAACTCGCCAATCTTCTCGATTTCGAGTATCTCAAGCCTTGCCATGCGATGCACTAGCCGAAATGTCGTTCCCAAAGATACCCCCGACACCCTTGACACCTTTTGGAGATGGAAGAGCTTGTCTTTCTGCTCAAGGAACACGCGCAGAACCGCTACCATTTTTGGATCGATGAGCTCCACAAGCAAACTGGGCATTCTAGGCATTCCCTTGCGCATCACCTATTTAAATCTTTCTAATAATAGAAAGCATAATATAAACTTAGAATTAACATTCAGTAATTAGAAAAGTATACCTCCCTTCCCAATAGAATACAGAATATGAAGCGCACCTATTTAAGGTTTACCAAAATTAGAATACTAATATTACAAAACAAAACAAAAACCCAATATTGAAAAACTATCTATTCCTCCCAAACGCTTCCCGCTTCATCATCTCCAGATATTTGGGCTGAATGACATTCTCCCGGATCACGATCGTGCGCAATCGTTGCAGCACATGCGCATGCATCCGTACCAAAGTATGCGCCATATGCGCGTATGTTTCAGACGAAGTCAAGGCGTACGGGTTGCTCAGCCGCATGGAACTATGCACAAGATAGTTCTGCATGGGGGATTTCGCAATCTCCTGTGCGCGCGCATGCACGTGGTTCACGCGCAGCAATAGTCCGCGCTCAATGCGCATGAGCTCTAGGACAAGCGTTCCATAGCTAATCCTACCGCGCTTCAGCCGCATGAGTTCATGAGCGTATGAATGGGCAGAAAGTCCCATCTTCCGCTCTGCTATCACGAGTTTTTTATCCTCTTCAAGCATGAGCCTAATGATGTCAGAGAGGCTCATGACGGAAATTGCCGTTGCAGGTTTGCTCTTCACTTCCTGCGTTCCAGAGGCTGGCAGTTTCCAGAACCTAAAGCGAAGCCACTCCTGCCTATAGAACCTCTTGCTCTCCTGAGCCTCTTCACGTGCTTGTTTTTCCTCAGCAAGCATGCGCTCATACTCTGCCATCTCGCGCATCAATTCCCTTTCCTGAGATTCATCCTGGGCCAGTGCCCGCCATCGCTCGTCAGTGTTGTGGGTGGTCACCATCGCCGCCATTGCCATTCTGTTCGACGGATACGACCTGGTCGTGTACGGCACGATCCTGCCCGTACTCATGGACGACCCCAGCCATATCGGCACCTTG
>CAZHJH010000067.1:0-4778 GCA_964533475.1 uncultured Methanosarcinales archaeon | reverse complement strand
CATCCTGGGCCAGTGCCGGCCATAGCGCAATTACGCGGTCAAGCTGCGCTTGCTCATGAGGTTTGAGGCCGTGCCCACCATAGTGCTCTTCTATGGACGTAAGATACGCTTGCACAGCGCGAGCAAACGCGGCTTCCTCTTCCCGAAGCTCGTCCTCGAGTGAGCTTGGTTTTTTCCTACGCTCCATATACCACGGTACTAAAACGAATGTTACGAGGATGAACGCGAGCAGGATCAGTATAAAGATCCAAAGTCCCGTCTTGCACAAGAGCAGATACTGCAGTGTGAGCACGATGATGATGACGGTGAGTATCGTAATGACAACAATCCACTGTTTCGAGATTTGTTTTTCGCTATAGTACCGCTTGTATGTATACCATGCGGAAACAATCATGCACCAGAGCAGGAACAATAAAATCGGCAGTAAGCTGTATCGGCATAAGTTCGCCTGCAATCCACAGTCTGCGGGACAATTATAAGCGTCTTCTCCTTCCCCGCATACGCCATTTCCGCATGTGCACAGCGTTGGATCTTCCGCAGCACCCTCCACGAGTGGTTTTCCAATCACGATATAATAATCGTTTGTCGTGCATCTATTAACTGTGAACTTGAGATATTCGAAGCCAGAGAGGATGCTTGATTCCTCCTCAAATATATTTTCCGCAAGCACTTTGCCTATAATCCTTCTGCCCAGGGGAGCATCAATAAGCTCGGGGTGGTTGAGGTAGACTTCCCAATAATTTCCGCAGAGATTGTCAATATACGTATCTCCAATACGCTGCGCGCTCTTCACTGTTACTAAGCCGTCATTTTTGAGATCCTGCTTGAATATCCTGTCTGTTTTGAGCTTGAAAAAGATGAAGTCAAACTCTAAAGACCTTGTTCCTGCAATGACATAATATCGCACGCTGGGAACTTGGGGAGTAATCGCTCCTTGGGACAATTCCTGAATTACAGGAGCTCGCGGATCTACGAAGAGGCTTGCTTTTGTCTCGTCATTCACCCACGAATTGAGCAGGTTTCGATAATACTGCGCCGCAGGGCTTCCCTCGTTCGGCACTCCGATCAGGAGCATTTTCCTGACTTTGCCCGTGAACTCGTAGTGTGCGAGCCCGAGCTCATTCGCGTCATAACTGTAGCGGATTGCTTTCTGCGCGATTAAGCCTCCAAGGCTGTGAGCGACAACGTAAATATTGTCAAACTCATCCTGCTGTTTTTCCAGGAGTTCCATGAGTGCTTGCGCGTTCTCATCTGTCGCTTTTGAGCTCGGGTATCCAAGCACCCACACCTGATACGGTTCTCCCGCAAGCTGAATATCAGTAATCAGATCACGGAATGTTTCTGGGCTGCTTCCGAGCCCATGGATTAAGATGACAGCATCTCTGCTTCCTTCAGGGGGAGTATAGACTTGGCGCAAGTTTGCTTCGATGCAGTCAATGCAGACGCCTCCAATAATTGCGACTGTAACTTTTCCATCAAGCAAATACTCCTGGAGCGAGTCAATGCTCGCGGTAACGAGTTTCTTTTCTTTGTCCGTTGTACTCTCGAGATAATACCATTCATCGCCTTTTCGTATGTACGCTGCGAGCGCATTCTCATCTATTTCAGAGCGCGCCACATAGGGAATTGTAACGGTGACGGAAATATTTGACCTTATCTCTCCAAGCCGGATCGTCATAGGCGTGCTCACGATCCGCAAGTTGGGATTTGCCGGCTCAGGAACTTCTTCCTCACTCATGCTTATCGTTGCTGTGAGATTATCCAAGCCAATACCATGGAACCGGACACTGACATTTCCGGATTCGAGGAGGAGCTGCGCTTCACGGAGTGTAATGTTTTTCGTTTTGATAATGTGCGGGAATGATTCCGGCTTGAGGTACACGCCCTTGTGCGTCTCGGAGATGTTCACAAGGCCACAATACGTACGCTCGACAAACTCTGCCATTGCAGGAACGCATCCTTCAGAAGTGCATCTGAGGACTCGCACGTCTGTGTAATTATTCGGAATACTGAATGTGACATCAAATGGGCTTTGTCCGCACGTGATCTGGAACGGCTTCACGATCGTATGCCATTCTGCTCCAATGTTGAATAATTTCTTCAGATCATACTGCCACACCGGAACTGCTGTTGTCGTGAAGTTTATTGTTGAGTTTGTGCAGAAGCGGTGCGTAATATCCTCAGGAATGGGCTGAGGTTCCTCTTCAATAGGGGGAGTAATGCACCGTGCGCAATCGCCTGAGCACGTCTCATCAGCACCACATCCCTGGCTTCCATCGCATGTTTCTCCCGATTCCACGAGGTTATTGCCGCAGAACGGCTGAGGCTCACAGACTTGGCAGTTATTACACACCTCATTTACTCCACATCCTGCCGTTCCATCGCATACTTCTCCTGTTTCAACAACGTCGTTTCCGCATACGGGCGGTATAGGCCCATTGCAGGATGAGCAGGATACGCACGTTTCTCCTGCATCGCACCCCTGGCTTCCATCGCATACTTCTCCTGACTCGATGACATTGTTTCCACAGACAGGATCCCCACCCCCTCCACCCGTGCATGATGAGCACGCATTGCACGTCAATCCAGAGGGGCATCCTAAGCTGCCGTCGCACGTCTCTCCAGTGTCCAGCACTCCGTTATTGCAGAGATCCGGCGTATGCGTTACTACAATCGTCACATTATTGCTGTACGTGACATTCGTCGTATCATTGCCTATGAACACAATCGTGCGGTTGAAATTTGCTTCCGTGCTGTTGAATACATATGTTGATTGCAGCGTTACAATGCCGTTATTGATATTCACCGTGATGTTCTCAATCGCCGTATGATTATACGTAAGCGGATTTCCATCTTTGTCATAGAAGTAATCATCAAGATCTATGAGCGTATATGTCGCACCATAATCAAACGTCGCGTTTTTTATGTCCTGCGTGATATTGAGCGCGCTGAACGTAATCGCTCCCTGGTTTTGCGTGCTCACATTCATGCTGATCGTGCATGTTAATCCTGAATTCGTGAGATTGCATCCGGCACACGCGCATCCTGCATCAAGGATCATATTCAGGCCGTTTGTGAAACTCCTATTATCGAACACAACGGTGCTCGTAAGATTTCCCGTGGTATTGTATTCGTAGGACACGTCATTTCCAATGTCTATCGTCACATTGCTCGGATAGCTTGCGTTATATGTTCCTCCCGTCATGTTCAGCGATGCGTTCTCGACAATCACCCTTGTTGAGATGCGGATAGCAGGCAACACTCCTCCGTCTGCAACAGAGTAATACGTGAAGCTTGGAGCCGTAAACCGTGCAACGCCGCTGCTGAAGCTCAATAATTGGCAAGCCGTGCAATCTGACCCATTTTGGAGAATCCGCACAGCATCGAACGTGATCCCTTTAATGCTGATGGCGCTGCTGCCATTGAACTCAACAAGCGATGGTGATTTTACCTCGACGAAATTCGTGCTGATGTTCACATACGTGTCTAAATCATAACGTGTATTCCTGACGAGATCGAGTGTTGACGTGTAATCAATAGTCCCGTAACTATTGTTCAACACTACAGACAGTGCCGTGTAGACAATCTCTGTCGTGATGTTCTTGAAGTCCATTAAGCCCCGGGTTTCAATGATTGTGGGTTGAAGCAGCGTGGGAGCGAGATCTATCCAGTGGCCAGCTCCCGTAATCACTTGCGGCTGTGTTCCGGATGTTGTTCCCGCCGTGAGAGCAAGTCCTGAATTATTTGTTGTCATTCTCCAAAGATGCGGTTCGACGCGATATACAAAGAGCGTTCCGTTTTTGGAGATCGTGTCCGCATGTGAGAGTTGGCTGAGCGTAATCACTAGGAAAACTAGCATAATGAGCATGCTCATTCCGCGGAGTAGCTTTTTACGCATGTTTCCCTCGCGCCCGATGGAGCACAGTCCATATCGTGCGGTCATCTCGATGCAGGATCTTTGCGATCTGATGATTCGTGAGTCCAAACTGGGCAAGATACGTGACAAGATGTTCGAGAACACTCAAACGGCGGTCTTTGAGCATGAGAATGGGAATCGAAAGCACAGATTCAGTTATAGGAAATTTCCCGGGATGTTTGCGCTGAGCCGCGCTCCATGTCGTTGTGATCGTCGTCAACGATCGCTCAAGGAGCCCCGCAATCCGCTTATGCGGCAGTCCATACGCCTCCCGGAGATGTTTTACTATGATTTCCAGGCTGCTGAGCTCGCGCAGTGAGAATAATTCAATAGGCACACAGTAGATTTCTTCCTGGGAAAGCGATTTGAGCGTTGCGAGCCGTATTTCGTGCTCCGCGGCTATCCTCGAGAGCAGCGCGCGAAGCGTCGCTTTACTTTGAACACTGAGAAATTCCTCTATGCGTTGCTGTGAAGGCGTGCGTTTCAAGACGTGAAGCCCTCTGCACACCTGAGCCTTATAAAGCTTACTATTATGTAAGTATTAATATTTATTTTAAACCAAGAACATACTATTATGTAGGATAAAAATTAATAGTTTTGGATATTCACCCTGGCGCCGGTCCGGCGGGGGATGGCCCCTCCGAGGTGGACGCCGAGTGAAACGAGCGCGTCTAGGAAAAACAGGAGTTTTCCGTTCCGACGAGCACCGAAGGTGCGACGGCAGCCAGGGGGTGAATATGTAGACCTAAAGGAAATAACAATAGAATTATTTACATGACTCTGAAAATATAAATCTCCTAAATTATAACTATTATGTAAGAATTCTTACTAAATCACCAATAATACCCCATACCCAATCAAG